>CAZTWR010000001.1:0-26047 GCA_964618055.1 uncultured Pirellulales bacterium
ACAATGCTGAAATCTAAAGAAAAAAAGATAGAAATTAAAATAAAACAAATAGAAATGATCCAAAAGCCAGTAGTGAAAAATAAAATAATAAAGAATAAAAGATCAAATAAAAGAATAATATCAGCTGTCACCAAAAAAGATATAGCATTGATAACGTATCTAAATTGTGCATACTGAAACATAGCATGAACAGCCGAATATGCAAGGAAAAGTGCTGCCAATAATAGTCCTAACGAATGCGCTATCGGCACCTTTTCCTCCACAAGTCTCCTGCCCAAAATCGTGCGAACCGAAATGAGTATCAAAAGAACGCATACAGAAAAAGTATGAAAAACTGTAACCGGCTGCTTGAAAGAAAACTCTCCTGACCAGAGCCCCATAAACTGCCTGAATCTCCACCACCAGCCTCGAAGAGCCCGCACAGGATAACTTTTCCAGTAATCAATGACTTCCTTCATCACTATTCTGCGTCTTTCCTGCCAGCCTATGTCTGTCTTGTCTTGGCCGAATGCAGCTTCCGCCCTTCGACTTACTAAAGCTGCCATCTTTGAAAACTCTTGGTGGTATTTATGCCGAACCATATATTTGCCTTCGGGTGGTACATATATATTATTTCCCACGTACAGAGCCCATGAACCATAGGTGCCCGTAACTAATCTGGGGTCTTTATACTTAATATTCGAATAAATGTAAGTTGAAAGCATAATCAATTCAGCAGTTACAAGCAAAGTAAACCAGCCCTTTACAAAGCCGGCAGCGCCTCGCTTTCGGATATACTGGTATAAAATTATCACTAGGAAAATGAAAAAGAAAAAATGTGTTGGAAATAAATACATCGGCCTAATCAAGAGATCCACCGCCAGCGCAACTCCAGCTATGACCGCTGGTAATGTGCTGAACTTACTTCTATAAAAATATGCAAGGCCCAAAAACAAAGCTACGTGACTAAAAACTATAGAAGATTCTACATTTCCAGAAAGCCATCTAGTATATGCGAAAAAACTCCCAAATAACCATAAAGCAAGAAGCACACAAGCATTACTCTTCGTATAAATCCTTACGCCCAGTCCTAAAAAAATAAATGAGGCAAAAAGAAAAACCCACGAAAATTCGGCCGGTGATAATCCACCTATCACACAGCAAATTGCCAAAAGAAGCGGATGCCCTATAGATGGCATAACTTCCTTTTCCCGGTACGTATCATAGTAGCCAGTGCCATCAACAATATTTTCGGCAAGACTATAGTATAGCCGGGCATCTGGATTCATATGTTTGATTTGGAACTGGGCCGGCCATTGTGTTTTCATGTTCAGTTCAATGTTGGTTCCAAAAGACAAAAATACTATAAGAACAATGATGAAGATAATAATATTTCGGTCAATTGCACTTAAAAACGCAACAAGCCTGTGACGCGCAGATGACGAAGATTTAACATTAGTCACCTCTATTTTTTGCTTCGTCTTGATACTCCTTCCTCTTTTTTTCCGCTTCATTTTTTTCTCTAATAAGATATTTTTCGATTTGCCGCAATTTGCTGGATTATATATATTAATCTTGTGAGGAGCAAGTTGTATTTGCACAATTTTTATACCTTCTCACCGCTGATTATTTCGGGGACTTGTAGCTTGGTAAGCTTTTGAATGAAAAATTATATAATTTATGGTTTTTGGCCTTAAGATTTAACCAGTTGGATGAGCTTTTTAGCCGATAATAAGAGGTGTAGATTATATCTAAAGAAATTTTTCGGCCAGTTTTATATGTCCATTACATAATCCTGTTGCCGGCTGGATATATTTTTTGATATGATGACTTTAGAGCCTGGCAGGATATTTTAGATTAAACCTTTAATGTTAGTTTTTCAGGGCCATCAAAATGAATCAGAAAAACCCGATTTCAGTGGTTGTGACTATTCCAGCCTACAACGAAGCTGCCACAGTGGCCCAGGTAATCAAGGCAGTGCCCAGGGACATTGACGAGGTAGAGAGTATTGATATTGCTGTAATAGATGACGGCAGCATAGATGATACAGCTGAATTATCAGCCCAGGCAGGGGCAAAAGTTGTCAGTTTCAGCAAAAACAGAGGCCTTGGAGTGGCTTTTGCCGAGGCCCTGCGCACAGCTCTTGGCCTTGGAGCGGATATTATCGTTAATATTGATGCCGATGGCCAGTTCAATCCACAAGACATCCCAAAGCTGCTCGGGCCTATTATCAGCGGTAAGGCCGATATGGTTACCGCCAGCCGGTTCGCTGACCCTGATTTGATTCCCAAAATGCCCTGGATAAAAAAGTGGGGCAACAAAAGAGCTGCCAATATCCTAAACAAAATCACCGGCCAGCAGCTGCACGATGTCTCATGCGGGTTCCGAGCTTATAACCGCGATGCCGCGCTTCGGGCAACTTTACTCGGGGGACACACCTACACGCACGAGGTTATACTTGATTTGGCATTTCGTGGCCTGAGGATTGTTGAAGTGCCCGTTAAGGTCATCGGCGTCCGTAAAACCGGCAAAAGCAGGGTCGCAGGGAATCTGTGGAAATATGGCTGGAACAGTTTGCTCATAATTCTAAGAGCATACCGTGACCACAGACCAATGCGTGTCTTTGGTGGAATAAGTTTAGTTTTTTGGGTGCTGTCTCTTTCTTGCGGGACCTTCGTTCTATACCATTATCTCAGAACAGGAACGTTCTCACCCTATATCTTTGTGGCATTTCTGGCCGGAGGATTCGGTTTCATTGCACTTATCTGTTATATAACCGCTCTGCTGGCAGGAATGATAAATCGCTTGAGGATCTTGCAGGACGAACAACTATTCCTATTGCGTAAGCAAGAGTACAGCACCACAAGTGAAAACAGGTCAAAATGATTCACTTTTTTCTTGGTACCAAAGCCCAGTTTATAAAAATGGCTCCAGTTATGGTGGAGCTACAAAATCGTGGTGTTCCATTTCGCTACGTGGATTCGGGCCAACACGCTGAGTTGACAAGGATGTTACGACAGAGTTTCGGAATACCTGAGCCGGATGTGTGCCTTAGAAAAGGCGGTGACGTTGCTTCTATCGCCGCAGCAGTTATGTGGACTCTAAAACTGATTATGTTGTGTTTAAGAAGCAAGAAATGGCTCAGCAGGGATATTTTCCCAGGAGGTGGGGTATGTTTGATTCATGGTGATACGATGAGCACCTTGCTGGGAATGAAAATGGCCAGAGCTGCGGGACTACAAGTAGGGCATGTGGAGGCCGGTCTGCGAAGCTTTTGTATATGGCATCCGTTCCCTGAAGAGCTGATAAGAATATACTGTATGAAACGATGCGATATACTGTTCGCACCTTCGGATGAGGCGTTCGGTAACCTTAACGCTATGAATGTTCGAGGGCGGGTATTTAAAGTCGATGGCAATACAGTTGTTGATGCGCTGAGATTGAGCCAGAAGGTACCGGCAACGGTGAATATTCCGGCTGAGCCGTTTGCTTTGGCAACTTGCCACAGACTGGAGACCATAACACGGCGCAAGAGACTTAAAAAGGTGGTTTCTCTACTCAATCATCTATCGAAGCAGATAAAGATTGTCTTTGTTATTCACGAACCGACGCAGAAATACCTGGAGCGTTTTTCACTGGCTGAAGAACTCAGCCCTGAAGTGGTTCTGCTTAATATGCAAAACTATACGAATTTTACAGCACTTTTGCGGTCAGCTAAGATGGTCCTGACAGATGGAGGCAGTATTCAGGAAGAATGTGCCTATCTTAATAAACCGTGCCTTATATTGCGAAAGAAAACTGAGCGGCCGGATGGTTTGGGCAAGAATGCGATGCTGTGGGGCTTTGATGATTCTATCGTTGATGAGTTTCTATCCAAAGCTAAATCTCTTACTTTAAAGGACCCGAATGAATGGCCCAGCCCGTCAGCCAAGATTGTCGATAGCCTAGTTGGAACGTGATTTTGAAATATGAGGAGAATCATTTTTTGGTCACATTGATTTTCTAAGAAAATACCAAAGGGTCTTAATTTGGCGAACTTTGAAAAAACAATTTTGAATTTCCTGCTGGACAAAGATGCTGACTGTGATGAATTAGAAAAATATTTGAGTAGGCGGGGACTGGATTTTATTTTAGAATACGCTAAAGCAAATCATGTGCTTTTTGCCCTTGCCTCAAAAATGGATAAAAAAAAGTGCTTAGAGCAAAGCGGTGTCCTCCGAATAAAGCAAATCCTGGAGGATGAAAACAACCGATATTTAGAGCTGACTTCTCTTGCAAAACAAGCCCAGAGTATTTTTGACGAAAACAAATATCATGTAGTTCTTATGAAATGGTTTTTCCCTTTCCCCCATACCGATGACGACCTTGATTTTGTTGCGGTTCAAGAAGGTGGGTTTTCAAGATGCAAAAAAGCTCTCGAAGAAAACAATTTCGCGATGATAAAAAACAGAAGCTATCTTAGAGAACCACTTAAAAGATTCTTCTCGGTGCAGAGCAAGAACTGTTTTATTCACCTGCATTCGGCGTTCTCCTGGAATGGGGTAAGATATGTTGATTCGAAAACTGTCTGGGAAGATAAGGCAGTTAAAGAAATTGATGAAGTAGCCTTTTGTGTGCCCTCGCCGACCCATGACTTTCTGATAACTGCCGGCCATGCTTTATTTGAAAATAAGTGTATTTATATGTTGGACTTTATGAACATTATAGCTCTCGTCGAATCGGGACGAATAGATTGGGATAGGTTGCTGCAATTGGCAAATGAATTTAATTGGAAAGGCGGCTTGGTTTGCTTCCTGCTACAAATCGAAGCGTTGCATAGAAAAATGTTCGACAAGCCACTTTTGCCACACCATATTTTGAATAGCAAGGAAATTTACATCTCGGACGAATTTGTCTTTCCTTTCATTTTAAGAAAAGCTTTTCTTAGCTCTTTTGGGAAGTTCTTTTTGGATATTGCCAAACTCAGACTTCGTCAGGTTCCGAGACAGTTATTTTCTTATGCTATTGTAGATTATCTCCTTTATGAAAGAGTTGTTAAATCCAAAAATAATCTGGAGGTTTCGTATGCTAATTTCCTTCAGCGGGATTGATGGTTGTGGAAAAACGACCTTTGCTACTCAGGTTATAGAACTCCTTAAGACCAGAGGGCTTAAAGCGAAGTGCCTGAGGGTAACTGATACGGCTATTTCAAGGAAACTTGGCGAGCTATTTAAGAAAATCTCCGGTAAGAGAACCAAAAGCGCCGCATCTTCTTCAGGAAGCGTATTTGCGTTTTTTAGAAAGATGTTCCTTGTTTTTGACGTACTGTTGTTCTGGATTGTGCTTCTGCGTGCCAGAGTGACTGGAACGAACCTTGTATGCGACCGCTATTTCTTCGATTCAATCATACACCTTAAGTATCTTGGTATTTCCATTAATCTATTTGAAAATTTTTTGTTTGCTCTTGCTCCAGAACCGGATATTGCGTTCTTGCTGATTGTTCCCGTAGAGGTTGCCAAGGGCCGCGACAAGGATTTCTCTAACAACTTTTACAAGGAAAAGCATTCATATTATATAGAGGTTTTCGAAAAAATTAACGCTATTAAAATTGAAAATAATGACTTGGATTCTACTTCAATGCAGGTTAAGAAGATAGTTGTTGAACATCTGCGGGAGAAAAGGTGAAAATCTTATTTGTAACAAGGCCGATTGTTCCTCCTTGGAACGAAGGCAGCAAGAACACTGTTTTTGAGCTTGCCAAAAAAATACGAGGGCACCACGTCCACTTGCTTACCACAAAGGATTTTTCGTATGATGCGGAGAATATTGTTTGGGAAAGAGTTTACACCAAAGGCGGTCTTGTTTCAGGTCTTTCATTCGGGCAGAAACTACGGCTCTTTTTGAGACTTGTCAAAAAAGATGATATTGACATTTATCACTTTTTCTTCAAGCCTACCTCTTTAGTTGCAGTGGCTACAAAAATCGCGCTAAAATTCAACAAGAAAAAGACTGTTCAAACAGTTGTGTCGGTCCCTGCCGAAGGGGAGCAATTAAGGAAAGCTATTTTTGCGGATACAGTGGTGGTCGGCTCACAGTTTATGCAAAAAAGACTCGCTGAAGAGGGTATCGAAGCGAAACATATCCCCTTTGCGGTAAATACCGAGGAATTAACCAGACCGTTTGATGTATCGGATGCTAAAAAAGCGTTTGGCATGGAAGCTTTGGCGGTGATTCTCTTCGCAGGAAATTTGCATCCCGGCAGGGGTATCAAGATTGTTGCGGAATCTATGGAAGACGTTGTGAAGCAGTTTCCAGAAGTGAAATTTATTTTTGCCTACCGATTTTGGGGGACAAAGCTCGAAAAGCAAAATCTGGAGAGGATAAGAACAGAAATAAATGAGAAAAACTTGACAAAAAATGTAATGTTTTTAAGCACAGTTGGAAATATGAAACAATTAATCAGGGCCGCGGACATAGTTGTTTTCCCCCCAAATTCAATGGTTTTCAAGATGGATTACCCACTGATACTTTTAGAGGCGATGGCGATGGCTAAACCGGTAATTTTTTCAGACGTTTCTCCTTTGAATGAACTGTTTGAAAATCAGAGTAACATTATGATTGAAAGGAATAACCCAAAACAGCTTTCCACCGCGATTATCTCTTTACTTTCACACAAAGAAAAAATGTACGCTATAGGTGAAAATGCAAGAGCTTTGGCTGAAAAGAAATTTAACATCCGATCATCTGCTCGCAAATACCTCGAGCTGTATGAAGAACTTATAAAGAAATAATTTTTTATCATTGGTGTCAATGAAAGTATGAGTAAATGGCTTAAAAATATCCTAGGTCTGACAATACTGGTTTTCCTGCTGTGGTACCTAACCGGGCACTGGGGACAGCTAAAGGCACTGCTCCATTTGACTCCAAAACAGCTTGGCCTAATGTATTTTTTGTACTTAGTGCCTACCCTAATCAACGCTCGTATTGTGCAATGTTTAGTAGAGGCCCTGAAAATTAGAACCCGTTTCTGGGACATGGCTTTGCTCAATAATGCCGCTTTGCTACTCAACTATGCCCCGATGAAATTTGGGACGATTTTCCGGGCGAATTATTTGAAGCGTCACTACGGCCTTACCTACTCACGCTTTGCGACGTTTTTTTTGTATATCACGTTTTTGATGACAGCTACCGCAGCAACGATAGGCTTGGCTGTTTTGCTAACAATCTACGGGTTGGGTAAGTATGAAAGCAAGATATTGGCTGGTGTCTTTGCTGGAACGATAATAGGCTCACTAATTTTCTTGCTGTTCCCCTTGCCTGAGCCAAAAGCAAAAGGAAGGTTAAGGACGGCGCTGCGAAATTTTCTTTCCAGCAGAAGACAGATTTCTAAAGAAAGAAAAACAGTTTTGGTTTCAGTCTCACTTTTAACTTTAAGCTTCTTGTTTACGGCTCTACGTATCGGAATTATCTACCATAGTATGGGTAAGAATATTCATCCATGTGGTTATCTTGTTTTAGGGGCCGTTGGTTTTGTGATTTTGTTTATTGGGCTTACGCCTGGTTCATTAGGAATTAGGGAACTTGTGCTTGGCTTTAGTGCTATAGCTCTTGGCATACCATTAGAAGTGGGTGTGTTAGCAGCAATGCTCGATAGAGCAATATCAATGAGTTATATATTTGTCGTAGGTGGCATTTGCACTTTATTGCTTTGGCATAAATCACCAGCTGATTTCAAGGAGCGAGAAAACAACTCCACAAATCAGCAGCACTACACTACTGTTTAATTAGTAGTGCTGCTTAAATCAAAAATCACATATGGATTCATGCCGGCTCTGTAGAATTTGCCGTTCTTTACCTCACCAGGGTCGCCAGGGATATATTCCTCGACCTTGTATCGCAGTTGTAGCTCCTTAATTAGCTGGGCCAGATAAATAGCCTGCTCCCTGTTATGATGCGTCGTCGGCATCAAGTAATATGGAAACCTTCCCGTTTTTGCCTTTTGTTCAATCTCTTCTACTGTCCGAGCAACCACAATATCTCTGTCAAGATGCCAGGCAATTTCCGGCCGGTAAAATGCGCCCTTCGCAGGATGCTGATTAACTATAAAATCCTCAAAGCTCAAAAGAGCCTTATCCGGGGGTATCTTCTGCTGCAGCTTCTCAAACATTCTTATTTTCGCCGGTGACTGCCAGCGGATACCATAATAGAAATTGGTCCCCATCACGCTAAATACAAAAAACAGGCCTACAAGCAGCACCATAGCAGCGTTTGCAAGATATCTATTTGCTTTTCTGAGAATATCTCCCAGCAGCATCACCCCCAGTGCAGCAGATATCGCAGTAAAAAAGCAAAACGGTCGTTCCCATGTCTGATGCCTCCACAGACAACCCTTTAACAAGAAAAGCTGAAATACCGGCGGCATAAGAAAGAGCCAGAAGTGTGGAAAACGCCGCGATACAGTTGCTGTTGTATTTTTTGAAGTGTTTGACATAAAGACAAATAATTGGCCAAACGTCAGATAAACAATCACGGCAATCAGGACCGGCAGCGTAAAATTATACACTGCAAATTCCCAGAATTTGGCAAACCACGCCGACCAGACGTGTTCTTTCATCTCGCCGGAACCAGCTCGCCACTTATACAGGTCGATTATTTTTTGATAATTCCATCCATGTCCAGCTGTCATAATAATGAAATCCAAAGCCAAACTGCTCAATGGCGCAATAATCAAAATAGCGAGCAAAGACTTGTCTGGGAAAGTTTGGTGATAAATACAACGACAGAGGTAATGTACCCCAATTGCCAGTGCAAAGAAGAATCCCTCCCAGCTTAACTGCAGCATCATAAATAGGCAAAAGCCCAAGAACATCTTGTGTGCTTTTTTAGGTTCCGGGCCGTCCCTCAAACCTCTAATTATCACAAGATAGTTCCAGATAGCCCAGAGTGTAAACGGATACAGCCACAAATTAACCCCGAAGTGGCCGATAATGGGAAACAAACAGAAAAAAAGACCCGCAAGTAATGCTGTCTTGTCGTCCAGTAACCCCCGTAAAATCTTCAGAAAAATCAATAGCGTAATTACTGTTGCTGCCACATTTACCACTCGTAGAGACCACGTATGAATACCAAGAACGGCCATAGCAGCAGCATTGAGCAGAGCGCCAAGCTGCGGATGGTCAAGATATCGAAATGGTTTTCCAACCGGCGGATAACCTACAGCTCGTGTGGAAAACCCCTTCGTGTAACCAAGACCATATTTAACATGAACTCTGGCAGCCCAAGGACTATGAGCGTCGGCCCAGCTATGCAGCCCATAGAAAGGCCGGGCAATATCACGACTTAATATAGAAGCCAGCAATATTGCAAGTAATCCCGCACAAAGCCAGAAACTGAAACCTCCATTTGAAATATTTAAATTGTCCACCCTTTTCATAGAGCGCTCCACTACCATCTCCTGAGCACAGTCGAAGGACCATTTGCCCTAATTATAATAAATTTTAATTGCAAAATGCCGTCGTAGCAAATGCTTTGTGGTATTACTATCCACGTCCTTTGACGTCCGCCTACGCAGGTTAGAATCGAGCAAATCCAAAAACCTCATCTGATTAAGACCGGCTTTTACTGCTCTCAACTATGCCTTTTACATCCGAGACTGTAGGTATCTCGGGGATGATACTTTTATCTGGAAGACCTTTTATTATCAAAAAAGCAGTGTCCTGTGTGTGTTTGCCGGTGAAGATACCTTTGTCAACCAGTTGTTTGGCTTTGACATTTGCCTTGAGGTTGAATCCTTTATTGCCGATGAGAACCATATCCGGCGCATTTTCAAGATATGGGCCGGAATAAAGCTGCTCTTTTCTGTATATGTCCCTTATAACCTTTTTGCCGTCTATTTCCAGCGAATGAAAGAGACTCTCGAGTTGAGACAGAGGCTCTTCGGCCTCAGCCGGCTCGACAGTTCCGCAGGGGAACTTGCCTTTGAGGTTTAGATAAATCCTCGCAGGGTCAAGAACAAATGCTTTTGTACCATAACAGATGTTATTCAAGTTAGTATCCTGGTCCTGTTTGAACCGGAGGAATCCATTTTGGATAAGCGGGTAACTGATGTAAACATCTTTCTCCAGCTTTTCAAAGCCGTGGTCTGAGTGCATAATCAGTAAATCATCATCTGTGCTTCTGTCGATGATTTCACCAACTGCTTGGTCAATTTTTCTGAAATGTTCGAGGAATAAATTGTGGTACTTGTGGTTTTTATCCTCGACGGCATCCCATAAAAAGTGCATCAGTCTGTCGGTGCCGGTGAATACGAGCATGAAGGTTTGCCAGTCCTGGGTTTGCCAAAGATAACGGTATGCTTTAATCCTTGCCTCGAGGGTCTTATCCAAATCTGCTAAAAACAGCTCCATCGAACTATGCGCCTTCTGTGAATTGACATCAAGGCGATAATCCAGGTTTTTTAGCTGCGGTATCAGGGACTTTGGATAAACACTTTTTTCAAAATCTATGGAGACAAAGCCCGAGATGAGGACGCCATTGGTTTCGCGGACAGGATAGGTAGAGGGGACGTTAATTATAACGGACTTTCCTTGCCACTGGTCCCAGAACGGTGGCGCTTTCAAATCGTTGAAGTTTGGGAATCTCATCTTATAAGAATCAGGGAACAAATCCGTAAAGCCGAAGATTCCGTGCTGGCCGGGGTTTTTGCCGGTAATCAGTGAAGACCACGCTACGGAAGAGACCTCCGGGATAGAGGAGTGCATTTTTTTGAATATGCTCTGTGAAATTAACTGGTGGGTGTTGAGCATGACGCCGGTTTCGGCGAAGTTTTTAAGCATGCCGAAAGGCACGCCATCAAGGCCTATTATTACAGTTTTTGCGTTTTGAGTAATAATCTCAGTCCACCACAGTGATTATTCCGCCGGCACATATATTTTCATCCTGGACAAGGACAAAACGCCCCAGCTCTTGAACGTCGTTGAAGTCTTTGATGACCACAGGCTTTTTGGTTTTGATAACGACTTCTGCCACTTCAAGATTTTTCAGTACTTTAGCATTCTGCTCGATAACTTCAAGGGTCGAGGAATTAATCCTTTTGTTAATGCTCTCTATTTTGCAGCTTGTCTGCTGGGTGGCACATCTTATGTTCAATTTTTGGTCTTTGACAAAGTCCCTCTTGGTCATCCAGAATATATTCGCAGTAATTTTGTCGGTTAAGATAGGTTCTTTACCCGGCAAACATACTATATTACCGCGCTCGAGAAAAACTGAATCGGTAGTTGTAATGCCGACGCATTCGCTAGCAACCGCTTTATCAGTTTTTTCGAGGAATTTCTCTATAGCACCAATCCTTGTAACTTGGCCGGTTGGCAGAATCTTTACTTCGAGACCTTTCTCGATAACACCTGACTCAACTCTGCCAACGTTAATCCGCTTGTCTGCAATCTTGTACACATCCTGGACAGGGAAAATCAAGGGTTTGTCTTCAGCAGGCAGCCTATTCTGCAAAATATCCATACTCTCCAGAAACGTCGGGCCGGTGTACCAGTCCATATTTTCGGATTTTTTTGCAATGTTGTCACCTTTGATTGCGGAGATTGGGATGTAAAAAATGGGTTCGATATTTATAGATTTGAGCCATTCGGCTACGTCTTTTTTGACAGTGTTGAAATGCTCCTGAGCGAAATCCACCAGGTCCATTTTATTTAAAACGACTATAACCTGATGTAACCCCAACAGCGACAGCATATACGAATGTCGTTTGGTCTGCTCCCTGACGCCCTCGGCAACATCGACAATTACAACAGCTGTCTCTGCCTGGGAGGCACCGGTAATCATATTCTTGACAAATTCCACATGGCCAGGAGCGTCAATTATTACATAACGCCTTTTGTCGGTTTTGAAGAAAACCTGTGTTGTATCAATGGTAATACCTTGCTTGCGTTCTTCTTCCAAATGGTCCAGCAGGTAGGCGAACTCGGTCTCTCTGCCAGCCTCTGCTGAAGCCTTTTTCACTTCCTCAATTTTGTCCGGGGCAAGCGAGTCAGTATCATAAAGCAGTCTTCCAATCAAGGTTGATTTCCCATGGTCAACGTGACCTACAATAACAAAACTCAGAACGTCCATCTTAATCCTCGCTGAGATACCCCAACTCTTTTAGTTTCTTCTTTATTTCCTCCATATCCTTTTCTTCCAAGGGCTTGCTTACAGGTAAAGAAGACAGCGGATGTTTTTTCTGGCCGAATTTTATAAAAGACCAGAATCTTTCATGCATATAATAACAGAATATTTTCGCTACCGCTTCAACAGCGCCTACGCCGAGTGAAAGAACAATTTTGCGAGTAAAGACAAAGACTATCGTAGTGGTAACAATAGCAGCAAGTGACCGATAACTTACCGCCTTTATTATCGAGCGCAGGTGTGCCTCTTTGTTATAGTCAATCATCCTACATATACCCCAGCGACCGCAATTTCTGCATCATATAGTCGTCTTCCTTGTCCTGTGCTCGTCCACTTCTCTCGGAGACTTTAGAGGTTTTCAACTCCTCGACAATCTTGTCTATGGTGTCAGCATCTGAATCGACCGGATTACAGCAGGTTTCACAGCCGATGCTTCTGTATCGTTTTCCATTTTTGGCAAAGTAGAGCTCGACGACGGGGATGTTTTCTCTTTTGACATATTCCCAGACGTCGATTTCGCGCCAGCCGAGTAATGGATGGACCCGAAGGTGCTCTTCCTCAGCGGCCTTGGTCTTATACTGGTCCCAGAGTTCCGGCGGCTGGTTCTTATAATCCCATTCAAAATCTTCGTCTCTTGGACTGAAGACCCTTTCTTTAGCGCGAATACCGTGCTCGTCCCTTCTGATTCCAAGATACAGCGCCTTAAAACCGTGTTTGGCGATAGCCTTTCTCAGTGCCACAGTCTTTAGTTCATTGCAGCACTGGAACTTTCCCTTATCTGGCCCGATGCCCTTACTAAGTGCTTCTTCGTTTTTGGCGACGATAAGATTTAAGCCCCACTCTTTGGTGTATTTTTCTCTGAAGTTGTAAATTTCCTTAAATTTGTAGGTAGTGTCGAGGTGAACAATCGGAAAGGGTATCTTACCAAAAAAGGCTTTTCTGATGAGCCAAAGCAGGGTCGTGGAGTCTTTGCCGATTGACCAGAGCATAGCCACATCCCTGAATTCGCTATAGGCTTCCCTGATGATGAAAATACTCTGATTTTCCAACTTATCCAGTTGACTGAGGCCGGAATTCATATTAAAGAGACTCCTTAAGTTAATCTCGAACAGTTTTAATTACCTAAACTAATCATTATAATGGAAATATGAGCAATATCCATTGAAAAAAGTGATTTTTTAGCTACAAACTTGATATACACGCCTCCAGATACGAGCTCTTTTTTCTTTGACTGTTCGGGGGTATTTTGCTATTCTTATCTATAGTTGGTGTAAAGTCTTAGCAATTGCTGGTCGATTTGGCTGGATGAAGTGTGTCTTTTCAAATAAAGCCGGTTCAGAGGTATTATTAAGGAGAGAAAATGCACAATGCTAAATGCACTTGTTGGAACTGCCCGGCCATCGATTTGGCAGGGAAGGTTGATTTCCGTGCCTGTGGCCAATCTGTAAAACAGTTCGATAAAACCGCAGATTTGACGGGTGAAACCCATGTTATGGCTGAGTGCAAACGCAGGCCCGAACTCGGCCTTTACGACCCAATGGGTATCAGCTTCGAGGAGTGCCCCCAATGGCAAGAAACGCCATACGGTTACATACTAAAAGATATGAGGGTGATGATTCTCGGCATCGACGGCTATCTCGGCTGGACACTTGCTCTCTGGCTGGGCAGTCTGGGCTGTAAGGTCAGCGGGGTAGATAACTACAATCGCCGAAACTGGGTGAAAGAAAGAGGCGCTCATACCATCGTGCCTATCGCGAGAATGAATGAAAGACTTCGAGCAGCAAAAGAAATCCTCGGTATCGACATCAATTTCCGGCAGATAGACATCTACACGGAGCGCGAGCGCCTCAAGGAATTTATTGACGAAGTAAAACCCGAATCAATCGTTCACTATGCGGAAAACCCGTCTCCAGCTTTCAGCATGATTGATGTCGAGCATGCCATCGAAGTGCAAAAAAACAACGTCCTCGGAACCCTTGCATTGCTGTTTACAATGCGGGACACCGTCCCGGAATCGTCCCTGCTGAAGCTCGGAACGATGGGCGAATATGGAACGCCTTTAACCGGAAGGCCTCTCTTCGAGGGTATCTTCCCCGCCGAGGCAATACTTCAATGGGACGGCCGCGAATGGAGTCTCGGCGGCGAACTGACACCAAGAGACCCGGTGAGTTTCTACCACGTCAGCAAAGTCCAGGACACGTTCAACGTATACGAAGCCGGCAAATACTGGTGGCTGAGGTCCTATGACATTATGCAGGGTGTAATCTTTGGCGTCCATACCGAGCAGGTGGCGGCAGAGGCTCGGCTTCGCACACGGCTCGATATCGACGAGTGGTTTGGAACAATAATAAACCGTTTCGTTGCCCAGGCGGTCATCGGCATTCCTTTAACGCTGTACGGACTCGGTAAACAGATAAGAGGTTTTATTGCGCTGCGAGATGCTATGGAATGCATGACAAGACTAATCTGTTCACCGCCTGAACCAGGCCAGTATGCTGTTGTCAACCAAGTTTCGGGGATTTACAGTGCAAGACAGTTGGCTTACACGGTTGCAAAGGTCGGCAGAGAGCATTTTAAACTGCCTGTTCAAATCCAGCGAGTCGAAAACCCAAGGGTCGAAGCCGACGAACATCTATTCGAAGCGCTGTATGAAAAACTTCCGAGGGAATATGGCTTTGAACCAAAGGTCAGCGTGGAAGAAGAAATCTTCAGGATGTTTGAACTCTTTTTGACTGACGAGGTCAGAAGAAGGATTGAAGAAAGAAAGCACGTAATAATACCCAAGACCTGGTGGTCGGGCGTCAAAAAGGAAGTGGAAAGATTGGAACTGCTGGACCTTAAGGGAGAGATAGAAGAGGATGAGCGAGTGTTTAAGATTCACCGATAAGAACTTCAAGGAGGAAGTTCTCGGCAGCGAATTACCGGTTTTTGTGGACTTCTGGGGCTCATGGTGTCCGCCATGCAAAATGGTTGAACCGGTAATGGATAAGTTGGCAAAGCACTTCGATGGAAAAATAAAAGTTGGCAAGCTCAATGTCGACCAGAATCCTCAGACCCGCTCAATGTTTAATATTGGTGGTGCGCCAACCTTTATCCTATTCAAAGACAGCCAGGTTCTTGAGAGGATTGTAGGAGCTCGTTCAAAGAAACAGCTCCTGGAGTTGATAGAAACCGCTCTCAAGTCCCAACCTTCGACGGCATCGAAAAGCTCAAAAACGCAAGAGTCAGAGCGGTCAGCGTAATAGGCAAGCCACGGTACTAATTTATGGGAAAAACCCCCGACAAACAGCAAATCTTTATCACCGGCGGAGCAGGCTTTATTGGTGCCAACCTGACCAGGTATCTGCTGGAAAGGTCTGAATCTAATATCACCGTATATGACAATCTCTCAACAGGTTCAAAGGCCAATCTCGACAAAGCCATAGGCGATTCTGGACAGAACGGCAGGGTCAAATTTATTCAAGGTGATATCCTTGACTTTGACGCAATGTTCCGAGTCGTTGCTGGTCATAATGCCGTAGTTCACCTTGCTGCACATACCCGCGTGCGCGAATCCATTGGGAACCCCCGGGAAAATCTGATGATAAATTCGGTGGGCACCTTCAACGTCCTTGAAGCTGCGCGAAAGCAGGGTGTTGATAAATTTGTCTTCGCCTCATCAAATGCTGCTGTTGGCGAACAAAAACCCCCAATAAATGAGTCTATGATTGCCAACCCCCTTTCACCTTATGGTGCAGTAAAACTTTATGGCGAAGCACTTTGTTCGGCCTATTACCGTTGCTACGGGTTCAAAACTGTCTCCCTTCGTTTTGCAAATGCATACGGGCTTTACTCAGGGCACAAAACCTCTGTTATCGCCAAATTCCTAAGAAGGGTCAGAGAAGGTAAGAGTTTGGAAATATACGGCGATGGCAACCAAACCCGCGACTTCATCCACGCTCAGGACATCTGCCAGGCGATAGACCTTATCCTTAGGGACCCCGCAAGGCGGGAACCTCTTACACACCACAACGGCGGACCCAATTTCTGGGGTGAGGTTTTCCAAATCGCCACCGGAGAGGAAACAGCAATAATCAATCTTGCCAAAATGCTCATCGATTTCACGAATTCTCCGGAACAGCTGATAACATTCACTTCCCCAATAAAAGGCGAGATAAGAAAAAATTTCTCAGACATAACAAAAGCGAAAGAGATTCTTGGGTTTTCTCCACAAATGAAATTGGGAACCCAGTTGAAAGCATTGTGCACTGAGGTACAGTAAAAAATGTCAAATTTAAGAATTATCGGCTTAATCATAGGGATATTAGGATTAGTCCTGACTTTCAGAATTTATCGCGGCCCGCGGTGGAGAAGATTGAATTTTGTGCTTTCCGGATTTTTTAGTCTCTCCCTCATTGCCATCTCTGTTAACCCTAACTTAGTCAATAGAGCCACCGGAATGCTCGCTTTGCAGCAGGAAGAACGCGGACGGATACTTACACTCTTAATCTTATCGAGTATGGGCCTATGGTTTCTGCTAATACATCATAGGACCAAGTTAGACAAATATGGCCGCCAGTTTGACCTACTTGTTAGACACCTTGGCCGCGAAAAGGCCGAACCATTAATAGGTGCCGACACCTCTAAGGCCGAAATTATGGTCGTTATGCCTGCTTACAACGAGGCTGAAAACCTCAAAAGTCTCTTAAAGCAAATGCCATCAGAAATCCAGGACAAAAAAGTGGGCGTCATCGTCGTAGACGATGGCAGCACCGACGAGACCGTAAAAATCGTCGAACAGGCAGGATATTTAGCTGTTAGAAACAGCATCAGACGTGGCGGTGGAGCTGCCTTAAGACTCGGCTACGACCTTGCAAAAGACATCGGCGCTAAGATAGCCGTCACTATGGATGCCGACGGCCAGCATGACCCCAAGCAAATCCATCGCCTTATCGAGCCTATCCTGCAGGATAAATCCGATTTCGTAATCGGCTCCCGCATACTTGGTAGATGGGAAAAAGATAATAAACTTCGTTCCATCGGATTGTATTTCTTCAATCTCATAATAAACACCCTGACCAAAACTAAAATCACTGATTGCTCCAGCGGTTTTAGAGCTTTTAAAGTCGATGTTCTGGACTCTGTCATTCTGAAAGAAGACCAATTTCATACCAGTGAACTTATAATCGACGCCGCTAAAAAAAGAGTAAGAATTGCTGAAGTGCCCATAACTATTAGGAGCCGAAAACACGGCCGAAGCAAAAAAGGCAAAGACTGGAAATATGGACTAAGCTTTGCAAAAACTATTCTCAAAACCTGGTGGCGATAAAAGCTGTTTGATAGTAATTCAAGGTAATAATATATTAAGCTACGGATAGTGGATAAGAAGAAGGTAATCAGAAATACACTGCTGCTTTTTATAGGGATATTAATATTCATCTTTTTGATAGTACTTAAACTCGACCTTTCAAGTTTTGTCTCGACAGTCTCTGAAAAGATTTCAGGGCAATTTTATATCCTCATATCTTTGTTGATTATACGCCAGCTTATTTTCCGCTCGTTTAGATTCAATCTGCTTCACAAAAAACCCCAGCGATTATTCGCACCGTAAATTCCATCCGGCTGACTTTATGGCCAAGAACGTTCAAGCTTTTCAAAAATTCCTTGCAAAATCAATATAAGCCCTGCCCTTGCGATATCTAACTGGAAATTTCTTGCTCAATGACGTTTTTCTGTTAAAATGAAGGCTTTTGTGAACGAACTATAAATTGTATCGTAATTTGATTGGAGATGAGAATATGAAACGCAATTGTTTGATTTTAACTGTCCTTATTGTTGCTTCTGCTTGCCTTTTGCAGATTGGCTGTGAAGAGCAGACTGTGGCGACGGAGGGGGCTAAACCTGAGTTAACAGCAGCCGAGCCGGCGGCTGGTTCGGTAAAAGCTGAAACTGCCCCTGAAGCTGATGAACAGGGCCCGAAAATTGCGTTTGAAAAAGTGGTTCACGATTTCGGCGACATCGGGCCGGGAACAAAAAATGTCTGTGAGTTTAAATTTACAAACACAGGGGATAGTTTGTTGAAAATAACAAAGGTTAGCAAGACCTGTGGCTGTACGCCATATACCCTGGCGAAAAAGGAATATGAAGCGGGCGAGAGCGGGACCTTGAAAGTGAAGTACAATGCGAGTAAACGGCCCGGCTCGATAAGGAAACATCTGTTTGTATCCAGCAACGATGAGGCGAAGTCCAGGGTTGAACTGGTCGTAAAGGCCAAGATTGTAGCGAAAATTGATTACCAGCCGAAGAGACTTGACCTTTCGCTTAGCAAGGAAAACGCCGGTTGTTCGGCGATTACGATTAGAAGTGTTGATGGCAAGCCATTTTCGATAAAGCGGTTCAAGACAACTGGGCAGTCCAAATCGACAGAAAAGGCCATAACTGCTGATTATGATTCTTCAGTGGAAGCAACGGAATTTGTTCTTCAACCGAAAGTCAATATAGAAAAACTGCGAAAAGGATTGAATGGGCGTATCGAAATTACTCTGACTCATCCAGAAAGTGGTGTAGTCGCTATCCCATTTAAAGTGCTGCCGAGATTTAAAATTACTCCACCGACCCTTATTATTTACAAGGCTGAACCGGAAAAGCCGGTAACAAAGGAGGTCTGGATACTCAGCAACTATGATGAGGAGTTCGAGGTTGAGTCGACATCAACGCGAAAAGGTATTATAAAGGTTTTGAGCCAGGAAAAGATTGATAATCGTTGTAAGTTTGAGCTGGAGATAACGCCTCCGGCTACTAAGGGAGGTCGAAGAAGCTTTTTCACAGATGTGTTTTTTGTGAATATAAAAGGCGGTGAGAAACTAAAGGTTACCTGCCGAGTATTCTATTTAAAAAAATCGTAGAAATCATCCCCGTACTAATATTGAGCTTGGGCTCACACATATATTGGTAGGGGATAAAGCTGACTTGGCATATGATGCGATTAGTAAGTTGCGTTTGTGTGTTAGTGATGGGGGCTTTGTCTATATTGGTTATGTCGGCAAAGTCGGCCCATAAGACCACCCCTTCCTTTTGCAATAAGTCGCAAGATGGGAACCCGGCTGATGTTCTTACGGTTTTTCTAACCGGCAATGAACTTGGTGCATTGAAGCCCTGTGGCTGTTCCGGCGGACAACTTGGGGGACTTGACAGACGTTCGGAGGTCTTCAATAGCGTGCCTGCGTCCAAACGGTTGATTGTGGATACGGGCTCGTTTGTAGAAGGTGATGGTGAGCAAGATTTAATCAAGTTCAAAATATTAATTCAGGCGTTTAGTCTGCTCGATTACGATTTGGTCAACCTGAACGAAAAAGACATTGAGATAGCTGAAAATCTTGGACTGCTGGAGAGTATCGGCTCTGTTTTTAATGTTATAAGTTTTCAAAGCGGTGCTGAAGCGGATGTGCCCAGCCCCTTAGAGGGGCGGGACGTGCCAACAAAATTCACAAAACAGTTTTCGCTAAAAGAAGGAATTGTAGCTGCGACAGTTGCGGCCTTTGATGCGGAATCCGCGGGGGACTCCAAAGCCGATAAATCGGCTTTGGAAACCTCGCTAATAGAGCAAATCGGTGGACTTTTTACCCCCAGGACCGATGTGCAAACGGTTAACATCCTCATCCTAAACCATTGTGATACTTCCGTTATTGGTTCTGTTGCGGAGATGGGAATTGTGGATTGCCTGGTTTGTCCGGCTGAATCTGATGAGGCGGAGGTAATTGGCGACCCAAATAAAAAACCTTTGGTTGTCTCTGTAGGTAGATACGGGAAATATGTGGGCAAATTGGAAATAAGCTATACCGACATTTGGAGCAAGAGATTTCATTTTTCTGCTGTGCCGGTTACAGAAGAGCTGCCACAGGAAGAGTCTCTTGTTGAATTGTACAAGGTCTACCAGCAGCTTGTTAAAGAGGAGGACCTTTTGGAGAAACAGCTGCGTTTTTCTTTACCGAATGGTTTGAAATATACCGGCTCGGAATCCTGTAAGCTCTGTCACGATTACGAATATGAAAAGTGGAGCGCCAAAGTCCATGCGCACGCTTATGCGACGCTTGAAAAGGTCGGCTCCCAGTTCGACCCTGAGTGTATTGTATGCCATGTGGTTGGCTTTGAGTATGAAAGCGGTTTTATTTCCGAAGGGAAAACCGACTATTTGAAAAACGTTGGCTGTGAGAGCTGCCATGGTCCAGGCTCAGAACATATCCGAACTTTGGGGAAAGCCGGGACTACTGGGCCGATGTTAGATTGCGGAGATTGCCACACACCCGAGCAAAGTGCCGACTACGCGGGGAATGAGCAACTTTATTTGGAAAAAATAGTTCATTGGAGGGAACCAAATGTTGTCGGTGATGTCAAAGAATAAGGAGACCTGGAAGACTAATATGATAAAGACATTGCGGATAACAAGTATTATAGCGGTGATTTTAGCGGTTGTTTTTTTTGTTTTTCCTGCGGTTTTTGGTGTTCGTGGCGATGAACAGATCGAGCAATTTTTGAATTCTGCTGGCGTGATAGAGAAATTCAACGAGGCGCGGGGTGATAAAGTCAAGGATAGCCGCCAGGAAATCTCACCACTTGTGAAGCAGGCAGAGGCTTTTGCGTTGTATTTGAATCCACCCCCTAAGCCAAAGGCAAAATCTTCGGTGTCTCGTAGTAAACCCAGCCCCAGGGGGTCTGTTTCACCTAAATTTAAGCTTGTTGGTACCAGTCGTTATGCGTTACACCCGGAGTTGTCGCTGGCCTTGATTGACGAGCCTGGCAAGGGCTTGCGCTGGATAAGACAATTCAGCAAGGTGGGCCATTTAATTATTGAGCAGGTAAAAGACGGTCTTGTGGTTGTTCAAGACGGCAAAAGGACTTTCGAACTTGTTGCGGAAAGGCCGGAAAAAAGAAGTCTTCTTAAGAAGGACTCATCATCCGGTGCCAGCATTAGCAGCAGAAAGTCTCGGGGGATAGGCTCTGAAGTTCAGATGAACGCCGAAGAAAAAGCAGCGTTAGCGAAAGAGGCGGAAGCCGAGGGGAAAAAGGCCTTAGCTGAGCTGAATACCTTGCTACTTGAACTTGGAATGGAAGATTTTCAGATGGATGTTGAACCTGACGAAGCTAATTTGGCCCCTAAGGATGAGGAAATTGTGGCAGTGAGGAACCGTGAGACTATGCGTATAAGTGCCAGAGAAGCAGGGAGACTAGGCCGTTTGGGCCGAAGATTGAAGAACGTTCGGCGGCGGGCTCCTAATCGGGTCGAAGACGATGGAACTGAAGGTGATGCAAACTTGATTGAACCAAGCTTGAATGTCATGGACTTGAATGATGTGAATAGTCCGGGATAAGGATAGTCCCTGCTCGCCGCACGCAAAAAGGCCGATATTAGCTGTTAGCTCTCCGTAAGTCCGCTTGGGGACGCCTAAGAGCGGAGTCCCTATGACTGCCACAGGTAGCGGAGAAGACAGTAGCCATTTAATTCCAGCCTCCCTAAAGACGTTACACCTGATTAAGGGGTACTGAGTCTTGCTTATTTGTTTTTATTGTGCTTTTATTATTTTTCTGGTTTTTGCCAATAGATAGCAGGTCCTATTTTGCGGGTTTCCAAACGCAAGAAGAGGTGGTTGAGCCCCCTGCAAAATAAGTCGCAAAATGGGAGTTCTCAGCAAATTCTTAGCTGAAAATAAGGAACTTTTTGACGTTTTCTGTGTCTGAATTAGTATGGTGGGTATTCGAGGTGGTCGAAGTTGGAGACTTAAGCGAGTATTTACGTAAGGGCTTATGAAAAAAGGGCTTATTTTAGTAGCTTTCAGCACGATGTCCGATAAGTACTGAGACTTGTAGATATGTAGATTTTTAGATTGGTGAACTACGGAGTAAATTATGGTGGTAGAGCGGCAATTTCAAAGCCGTGGTAAGGCAAAAGTTTTTATTTGGGCAGTAATTTTTGTTCTGAGCGGCAGTTGTCTTTTTGCTGTGGAGCGAGGGGCTGCTTCTGGGGCTGCGCGGTACAGGGTTTTTCCCTTAAAACACATATCAGCTGAGCAAGGCAAAAAATATCTTGCTGAGGCCGGGGTCGGCACGGTTTCGCAGCTTCCTGGTCTCGATACGCTTTTGGTAACGGCTCAACCTCAGGGGTTGATTAAAGCAAGCGCTATTTTGGAGCTTGTTGATGCTGAGGAGCTTTTTTGTATAAAAGCGGTTTTTCCTGCCTCAGAGGTCGAAAATCTTCCCCCTAATGAGCAAATAGCAACTGAGGTTGGTGATATATCGATAGGGACCTTCTCTAATCCGCCAACCGGCGCTGCAAAGGCTAAAGCAATTATAGACGTTCACAATGATGCTGTAATAGCTGTTGCTCCAGCTGGGCAGCTTGAAAGGATTATTTCTGCTATTGAACAGTTGCGGAGCACTGAAGCGCAAGCTCTGCGAGACTCCGAGCCGGACAAATTAGTTGAGAGGGATGAGGCAAGTGAAGGGGAAGCGGAAATAGAAACAATCACAGAGGCTGAGATTAAAAGAGCAGAGGGGGAGGCAGAGGCAGAGCTTAAAAAGTTAGCCGCTTCTTTTGAACCTGGCGGTCAGGCCGATGAAGGAGACGACGAATCGGATAGGCTTTTCAATAAACTTCTCAGATCGATTGCCGATGCTGAGAAGGGTCCCATTTTGCAAAAAGAAGGCGAGATGGAGCCCCAAAGGAAGACGGCTGAGGCTCAACAACTGAGCCAACCAAATACTGTTGCAGCTGTACCGGATGCAAAGGGGCCGAATGAGCCTTCCGTTGGTTTGAAGCAAACAGAAGAATCAGCTCAGGCTACTAAAGAACCGCAGTCCGCAGTCCCAGGGACTCCTTACGGAGGACACCTTACGGTGGAACCGAATTTAGCTGACGAGGAATCGGAACCGAATCTTGAGCCGGTTTCGAAAATCCATTCATACGAGCCGCCACCAATTGCCGGTGGGAATGCAATGCTTGAGCTGGATTTGCCCGAGAAGCTTAATATCATAGATTTGTTGGATTTGGTAGGTAAGTATTTACAACTGGACTATATGTATGATGAAACCGAGGTGAAAGGCGAAGTTGCACTGAGGCTTCAAGGACCTATCAAGATAAAGGATTTATATCCTCTGCTTGAATCTGTGCTGAAGTTCAAAGGCTTTGTGATGACTCGCAGAGGCAATCTTGTAACCATTGTCCCTGCTGATGAAGCTGTGAGTATTGACCCTATTTTACACCCTGAAGCGGGTGAGATTCAGCTTGGGGATGTAATTATAACCCGTGTCTTTAGGCTGAAGCATATAGACACAGCTAGTGCACAGAATCTTTTGGCTGGTATGGAGCTTGGCGCAGACGTCACGCCGATTCCCGAAACAGGAACGCTTATCGTTACTGGATACGCCTACCGTATGGCACGCGTAGAGGAACTTTTGCAAATGGTCGACAAGCCGGGTGAGCCGAGGCAATTCAGGTTCAGGCAGTTAAAATACACGATGGCCACAACGCTTGCTCCGAAAATTAAGACGCTTGCCGAGCAGTTAGGAACTGTATCAGTTACTATTGCAGCACCTTCACCAGCGCCACCAGCTAGGCCTACCAGGAGGCGACCTATGCCTGGGGCACCCACACCATCTGCGCCGGCTAAACCGGCTGTGTACCTGGATGCCGACGAAAGAACGAACCGCATCCTGATGATAGGGCTTGAGGAGCAATTGAGTATTGTTGATGCTTTGATAGATGCTCTTGATGTTGAACAGCAGGACCTTCGGTCTCTGCGATTATATGATATCCAGCATGTTGGAGCCGAGGAAGTGGTGGAAAAGCTGGGAGAGCTTGGCATAATTGGCGGTGGTGGTCGGATAACCAGGAGGACTTCTGCTGCGGCCAAGTCCGCCCCTGGGTCTGCAGTGGAGGCTCTTGTGGAAGAACCCCAAGTGGTGGTAATTGAGTCAACGAATTCGCTTTTGGTAAATGCCACGGCGGAGCAGCACATCCAGATAGCTACAATTATCAGCTATGTGGACAGTGTGACCCTCGAGCAGGCAATACCCTATGTAACTTATCCACTTGAAAACCAGGACCCAGCGAATTTGGCGGAAGTTCTGCAGAAACTTATTCATGAGACTGTCAAAGACAAAGAAGGCAAGATTGAAAGAACAATAAGGAGAATAGAAGAAGACATCGTCATCGTTCCTGATGAAAGCACTTTTTCAATAATTGTTTATGCCAGCAAGAAAAATCAGGAGTGGATAGGGAATTTAATAAAGCAATTGGATAAGAGAAGACCGCAGGTCCTGATTGATGTCTCACTTGTCGAAATAACCAAAGAGGAAGAGTTTGAGTATGATTTGAGCCTTTTGGCTAATGCAACAGGAGACCTTGTAAGGGACAATATTGCCATAATGGGGGGGGGCTCACTGCCAGTGGATGCTGGTGGACGCAGCATAATCGAAGCCGGATTTGATCTGCTTGATAGTGAAGGGACTCCTACCAAGAGAGTCAAGGGTTTCTATAACGAGGGTCGAATCCAAGCACTTTTCGACGCTATAGATAAGAAAGGTTACGGCCGAATCCTCGCCCGGCCCAAAGTCCTGGTCAATGATAATGAAGAAGGGCTAATAAAAACTACCGAGAAAACCCATGTCTCTGAGAGTACTACAAGCTACACAAGCGAAGGTATTCCAATTACCACGTCAAAGTTTGTTCCTTATGAAGCCAAGATTGAGTTAGCCATTACTCCAAATATCAGTGAAGGCGATTTGCTGCGTCTTGAAATTAATATGCTTCGTGAAGACTTTCAGAGAAAAGAAGAAGGCCCTCCTGATTATACAACAAGCAATGTAGCCACAATTGTTACTGTCCCTGATGGCAGTACTATCATTCTCGGCGGCCTGACAAAACTAAAGCAAGCAAAAGCTGGAAGCAAAGTGCCCTTGTTGGGTGATGTCCCGCTCGTCGGAGGATTATTCAGGACCGTTGCCAACAGTGATAAGGCAAGTAAGCTCTATATCTTTGTTAAAGCCAACATCCTGCGACCTGAGGAGACTGTTGGTCTTGCGCAACTTCAGCGAATCTCTGAGAGAAACAGGGCCGCTTTTGAGGAGGCTGAACGCCGTTTCCAGGAATACGAGAGTATTCCAGGGGCAGAGCCGGAGCCGATGGAACCGCTGCGTGTCCTTGAGGCAGAATAAGAAAATAGGGCAGGGGCAACACTGTGTGGTTGCCCTAATTTCCGCGTTCCAAAAGGGCAGGCACATAAGCCTGCCCCTACAATGTTATGAGAGATTTATTGATACAAACTGCTAAGCGGACGGGTCTGGTTGACGCTGAGCAATTGGCCAAGTTTCTGGAAGAAAACAGCGAAGAAAAATCCCGACTTGATGAGCTTTTGCTTGCCTGTCCGTACTTTACCGAGGAAGCGGTCTTGAAGCTGTTTGCCGCTGCGCTGGGGTGGGAATTTTTAGAGGATATATCTGCCAAGGCTGTGCCAGCTGAATTCATAGAATCTGTTCCTGCGACCTATGCTCAGCAGCATTATCTTATCGGCGTAAGAACTAAGGCCGATGACGGAGAACTTACCGTGGTTTTATCCAAGCCTTTAGACTCAAACGTTCTGGATAATGTTTCGAAGATGAGCGGTTTGTCCGTCAGGCCGGCAATATCCACTCGTGCTGCTATTACTGCTGTAATAGATGCTGCCTACGAGCAGAGGACGACAGTCATTGAGGAAGTGGCGGAAGAACTCGATTCGCAAAATCTCGACCGGCTCATTGACGAAGTGGCCGCTTCTGATGACCTTCTTGATGTTGTTAATCGTCCGCCGGTTATCAGATTAGTTAATGATATCCTTTTTCGTGCATTGCAATTGCGGGCCAGCGATATTCATGTCCACCCTTACGAGACAAAGATTCAGAT
>CAZTWR010000002.1:0-25465 GCA_964618055.1 uncultured Pirellulales bacterium
ACATTAGAAGTCCGAGGAATACCACAATGCTTATGTGATAGCCTCCTATAAATGTGACTAATATGACACCGGTGAATGCAAATGGTATAGAAAACATCACTATAAAAGGGTCGAGTAAAGATTCAAACTGTGAAGCCATCACCATATATACTAAAGCCGCACCCACAATCAGAGCTAACGTCAACCAGAAGAATGACTCCCGCTGTTCCTCAGCCTGACCGGCGAAATATACCTGAACTCCGGATGGAATCTTCAGCTGCTTTACCCCGGCTTCGATATCCGCAACGACATCACCGAGTGAACGGCCATACACATCACCTTCCACGTTGACTATCCGCCCTTGGTCCTTGCGCTCAATTTTAACCGGGCCTAATCTCATATTGATTTGGGCCACACCGTCAACTCGCACTAACTGTCCGCCTGGAAGGCGAACTGGTGTGGCACGTACATCATGTATATCGTTTTGGTCATCTTCACGCAGACGAACAAATATGTCATATTCATCTCCATGAATTCGATACTTGCTTGCCTCACGACCATAGAATG
The DNA here is from genome assembly GCA_964618055.1 of uncultured Pirellulales bacterium. Classification (GTDB taxonomy): domain Bacteria; phylum Planctomycetota; class Phycisphaerae; order Sedimentisphaerales; family Anaerobacaceae; genus CAYYFT01. Next base: position 547 of record CAZTWR010000002.1, read on the forward strand.
ATGCTCGGACTGTATCACCTATGTCTGATGTATTCAATCCCATAGCTGATGCCTTCGAACGATCCACATTGACCCAAAGCTCCGGTCTTCCTTTCTCTCGTGATACGCTAATGTCAACGGTACCGGGTATTTCCTCAGCTATCTTTTTGATTTCAGCAGCAATTTCATCTGTTATATCCATATCGTCGCCGATAACGTTGATTGTTAACGGCCTTCCGCCACCGGTGATTAGATTTTCCATTGGATCTCCAGTAGCAAGAGAATACTTTTCGATTCGAAGCAGCCCCTTCGCATCGTCCAGTCGGCGTCTAATTGCCGCTGCAATATCCTCAGTATTGCGGTTACGCTTTATTCTCGGGACCAGTTTAGCCCCAAAAACACCTATGTGAGAGCCCTCTTCACCAAAAAGATTAGTAAAGCCGCTTTCGCTGACGCCACAGCGCGAGAAGACGGATATTCGCTCGTTTTCAGGGATTTCCTCTTTAATTATTTTTTCGACGGCTTGCATGACCCTCGCTGTTTCCTCAACACGTGTACCGACCGACATATGCAGAGTTCCGTCAAATCTTGCTCTATCTTCTTTCGGCATAAACTCACTTCCGAGCCGAGGAACGAGCAAGGTACTGCTTGCAAATAGGGCTACAGCAATCCCAATAACACTTTTGCGGTGCGCCAGTGCCCAATTCAACACAGCAGCATATTTATCAGCCAGAACATTAAACATCCGTTCTGTCTTGCCAAAGAACCTCCCGCGGTTGTGTTTTTTCTGAAACTTGCGCATCAATACGGATGAAAGCATTGGAGTAAGTGTGAGAGCCGAAAATAATGAGGCAAGCATAAGGATAACCAGAACTGAGGCGAACTCTGAGAAAAAGATTTTGGTGATTCCCTTAACAAAAAGAATTGGGAAAAATATGCACACCGTCGTTAATGTTGAAGCAGTTATAGCCATTGATACTTCAGAGGCACCGTAAATAGCGCCTTCCTTGGGACTTTCACCTTCTTCTCTGTGGCGGGTGATGTTCTCCAAAATGACAATGGCATTGTCCACGACCATCCCAATCCCGATTATCATTCCAAATAAGCTCATCATATTGATGGTACGACCAAGGAAATATGTCGGTATGACAGCAGCAATAAGCGAAAATGGCATCGCCAGACTGATTATCATCGTTCCCCGCCACTGACGCAGAAAAACAAGTACCGCCGCAATGGCCAGGAAGCCGCCCACCAGTAGCGTTCGTGACAGATCCCGAATCGTTCGTTCAACGTCCTCGGAAGAATCCATTACATTCAAAATTGTAACATCACTCGGCAGATTTTTCTTCAGTTGCTCAATCCGCTTGCGAACTGCTCGAGCTACCTGAACTGTGTTGGCTCCGGATTGCTTCTGAACCAGCAATATGGCTCCAGGTTTCTCGTTAATCCGAATATACCTGCGAATTTCCTTGAAACTGTCCTCAACTGAGCCAACATCAGACAATCTAACTATTGAACCATTTTGGGAGCTAAGAACTATTTGTTGCATCGGCTTAACATCCTTGAATTCTCCCGGGACTCGCACTAAGTATTCGGTCAGTCCCATCTTTATATCACCGGCAGAAGTGTCTTTATTCTCGCATATAATAGCACGGACAACATCTTGCGGAGTAAGGCTGTAACTGGCCAGGCGTTCTCTGTCCAAATCAACATTAACCTGACGATGCAGGGGTGTCATAAATGCCGCCGACCCAACTCCAGGTAACCTTTTGAGAGGATCGACCACCTCATCATCCAGGATATCCTCCAAGCGAGGATAGCTTTCTTCTGCCATAACACCGTAAACCATAATTGGAAAATTAGAGATATCGAGCTTCATAACACGAGGCTCATCTACTTCATCGGGCAGGTACACCTTAGCCATTCCGACGGCATCCCGGACCTCATTTGCTCTGGTATCCAGATCTGTACCCCACTCAAACTCTAACGAAATTATAGATATGTCCTCTCTCGATGTAGAGTGTATATGTTTTAACTCCGGCACTGTCGATAGATTTCGCTCAAGGATTTCGGTAACTTTCGTTTCAACTTCTTCTGGCGCGGCTCCATCGTATGGAGTCAATATGGTTATAGTGGGCAAATCCATCTCAGGCATCAGGTCGATGGGCAACAGAGATAAACACAGTGCCCCTACCATTATGACACCGATAAATGTCATAAGGGTCATAATTGGATGTTTTACAGATAGCTCGGGCAGATTCATCTTGTGGTCTCCGAAAACAGTTCGACCTCCTGGCCATCCTTTAATTGACTCTGACCGTGTGTAATTACCACATCTCCGGGTGATAGCCCTTCGAGCACCTCATAATATTGTCCCTGGGATAATCCGAGTTTTAATTGGTGGCGACGTGCTTTACCTGCATTAACAACAAAAACATATACGTTATCGTATTCTCTAATAAGCGCTGAATCTGAAACAACTGTAACGTTTTCCTTTTGCCCAATCTCTATTGTCATTCTTGCAAACATTCCAGGCTTCAATTTTTTGTCCTGGTTAGGTACGCGAATCTCCACTTCGCCGGTTCGAGTAACCGCGTCCACCGCAACACCAACCTTGTAAACCGTACCTTTAAATTCATCTTCCGGATAAGCATCTGTTTCGATTCGAACAGGCGTTTTTCCGGGGGTCAATCGTGGCAAATAGCGTTCGCTTACCCCACCTAAAACTTTTAAGGTCTCTATCTGCACAATTCTTACCAGCGATGTAGATGGCCCGACCATATTACCTTCGTCAATATATTTTTTGGAGATAATACCTGTGACTGGTGCTTCTATAGTGGCCTTGTCGAGGGTAACCTTTATCCTGGCTAATGCGGCTTCTGCCTGTTTAACATTTGCTGCAGCCAGCTGAGCTGCAGTTACAGCCTTATCCCTGGCCTGCTCTGTTGCTGAGCCACCTTCAAATAACCTAACGATGCGTTTCTTCTCACGCTCGGCATCAGCAAGAGTAACCTTGCTGGCTTCAAGAGTGGCTTGGCATTCTGCTAATTGCGCCAAATAAACGTCGTGGTTGATAACCGCAATAACCTCGTCCTTCTTTACAGTCACTCCCACATCTACCAGAGTGTTGTCAGGCAGCCGCAGCCGCTGTAGCTGTCCTGAAATCTCAGGTATAATTTCAATACTGGTCAAGGGCTCAAAACTTCCCGTCACGGGGATTGTTTCTGCTAACTTTGCCGTTCCTATAGTTTCCGCTATAACCTTAATAGCCTTGCCGGCCTGGTCATCGGTTGTTTGCGTCTCTTCTGGCCAAACGGCGATAATAATAAAAACAACAGCGATGATAATTATTGCTGTAATTCGCTTTGGATGTTTCAATTTGTATTTCATTCCGGTTCTCCTACGATATGGACATCAACGGAGGCAACCTTGAGTGAGTCTGTTTTTTGCGAAACTACCTTGTCTTCCTCTTTATCACCGGCTTGTGTGTTCTGAACCTCAGCGCCACTTTTAGTAGTTGCGTCATCCTGCAGTTTGGGGCCCAGAACTCCCATAGCTTTTTGCAAATCAAGCTTAGCAATCATATGCGAATAAATAGCCTGGTAATAAAGCGATTTTGCCTTGGTCAAAGCCGACTCGGCATCAATTACTTCAACTTGTGTATTTATACCCTCCCTGTAACCAATCTCGGCAAGACGGCTTCCTTCCTTTGCCCTGGCAAGGTTCAACTGTTGTGACTGAACAAATTCCTCGGTATTTTCGATACTAAATAGCGCCTTGGTTAGTTCAAATAAAGCAGTTTCTTCGGCATCAATTAAATCTATTTGGGATTGCTTAAACCTTGCCTTCTGCTGTATAATTTCGCCTTCGCGGGATAAACCATCAAATAAGGGCAGCGTTGCCATCGCGCCGGCCTGCCAGGCATGTCCCCACTTAATCAATGTGCTGTTGTGAGGGTCGGGTTTTGTCCAGGTATTGTCATAAAAGCCGCTAATAGTTGGCCAATATTGACTCCGGGAAATCTTAAGCAATTCCTCCTGATACTTTATATCAAACTGTCGTTCATACAAATCAGGACGATTACGATAGGCGGCTTCAACTGCTTGTTCCATAGTCATTTTTAGAGGAACATAGGTCAGCTCATCCGACAGAACAAAATCGCTATCCTGTGAAATGCCCATTACTTTAAGCAGCTGTGTCTTCGATATATTGATGGCGTTTTTGTTTTGTATCAAATCAGCCTTGAAATTTGATAGTTCTACCTCTGCACGCAGAACGTCAAAATCCGAAGCGACTCCACCCAACCGTTTTTGTTTTACATCATCCAGATGTGCCTGGGCAGAACGAACCGCATCGGCACTTATTTGGTATAAATGCTGATTGAGCAGAACATCATAATAAGAACGCTCTGAGGTATAAATTACATCTTGAGTTGCAGCCCGAACCGTCTGGTCGGTAAGCAGAGAGAACAATTTTCCGGCGTTTATCTTAGCTGCTATTGAGCCGCCGGCAAAGACCGGCTGAGTAACCATAAGGCCGGCCGAATAGTTATCCACGTCCCCAAACGTTATTGGCCCTAAAGATGCAACTTCATCTTTTCTCAGATAATCACCGGTAAGACTTACCGAAGGCAAAATTGCTGAATACGACTTCAGTTCATTCCCGCGGGCAATTTCCTTTTCTTGAACAATATGTTGCAGTGTTTTATTGTTTACAAGAGTCAGCTTCAGACAATCTTTTAGGCTTAACTCACCGTTTATTCGTGTTTGAGATTGTTTCTGGATTTCTCTGCGGCTTTTCCATTGGCGATATGCGGCATCTCTGGACAAACTAACCTCTTGGTAAAACTCTTCACTGCTTGTACATCCGGTTATCAAGACCCCAAACGTAGCCACAGTTAAAATCGTCTGTAGCCAATGGTTGTGAAATGGCTTTTGTCCACGTATCTTTTTATTTAGAGTATTATCGGTATTAAACATGAAGGTACCTTTATTGGTAAAACGCATCCATTTATTCGCTCATCTGCTCATAACCTGCTGCTTCTTGTATGCCTGCCGCCGCAAATCGAACAATATGTCCAACTAACTCATCCACGGGAACCGTAAAGAAAAGTTCACTGTAAAAATCGTAGAACAACAGAGGATGCATCACGAGCCCTTCGAGCGCATAAACACACAGCATAGCGCGCCGCCGTGTTAACCCAGGCAACAACTGCATCAGCGCCTCACATATCCGGTTAAGCAAATCCCTAAGTATGTCCAGCGACACCAACTCCTCCTTAAGTTGTGGATTCAGACTCTCCCGCACCATCAATTTGAGCATCGGTATCCGCGCATCAGCCTCTACCAGGGCCCCAAGGGCTGTTCTGATTATCGTCTCAAGCAGCTTTTCCAGAGTCGGATTAGCCGAACTCATTACTTTTTCTATATTCGCCCTGTAATTGGCAAAGACCTCCTCCATATGGCGCCGGAACATCTCAATATAAAGCTTGTCTTTGCCGCCGAAATGGTAGTTTACCGCAGCGACGTTGCAGTCGGCCTTGGCGGTTATGTCTCGAATACTGGTGTCGGCAAAACCGCGTTCACTGAATAATTTCTCAGCTGCATCGAGCAGCCGATTCCGTACATCCTTTGCCGCAACCTCATTTTTAGCCTGAAAATTGGCATTTTGGCCCGCCATAAGTTTCTCCTTAAACGGAAGTTTCAAACTAAAGTATAAAACAGTTGTTTGACCCAGTCAAGCCTTTTTCGAATATTTTTTAAAATATCCCCCATACACGTTTTTGAAGCAAATCTGAGCTTTTTGAGCCAATTTGGGAATTTATTTTGCGGATGGCTGGTCAGTAGGGTTTTGTTTTTGACGGGGTTTGAAATATTGGTTATTCTACAGGTAGAAAATTTTAAGATCGAACAAGAGAAATGTATCTGATCGAGGTAGAAAATGGATATTTCTTATATAGTGGTGATTGTTGGGGTAATAATAGTGGCAGCAGGATGGATAGCGTATGGAATATGGAGATATAAAACGTATTTGCGGGAGAAAGATGAACCAGAACGAAAAACAGAACATCTGGAAAAAGTAAAAAAATCGTTCGAAGAGTATACAAAGAAGATGGCAGAGTATAAATTGAAGCCTTATGAACGTAAAAAAGATAAAAACAAAGATACATAAGGATTGGTTGGGGTGTTAAAAGGGGGAGTCTGGTTCGATAAGGGCTTTGATTGAGCCGAATGTCCTTACCATTTTAGGTAAGATGGGCAAGGGGGGATAGCACCAAATGCGCAAGTTTCTGTAAGAAACGTTCGAAAACGTTTGAAAATATTTGAAAACTATATAGAAATATTTGAAAACTATATAGAAATATTCAAAAACTATATAGAAACGTTCAAAAATATTTGAAAAAATTTAACAATTTTTTCCGTATTGCGTGATGCGTATCGCGCATTGCGTCAGAGGGATTTTTAACCACAGGTTGCCTAAGTTAACATGGATGCCCACCTGCGCGGATACAAGTTTTTTGGTGCGGGGTTTTGAGATTGAGGGTTGTGCCGGATGGCGCCAGAAAGCATATTAAGTATATGCGTATATACTTATGGACTGCTTTAAGAATCATGGTTTTGAGAATGAGGGATTTGAGGTGGAGGTTTTTTTAGGCGTGGATTGCGTGGGGCGCAGTGCTGCCGGAGGCCGCCCCAAGGTTAGATAGTAAACGACACATCTAACGGGACAGGCAACGAGGAAACATACAGTAAGTATGCGACAGGCATACGAGTAAAACAGTATCCGAGCAGAAGGCAGCACGAGCAAGTGCGTAAGAGCATTTAGCGTTTAGCGTACAGCGGACAGAAGAAGAAAAATTAACCACGAATTCACATGAATAGACGCAAGTTTTTCAAACAGGATAACAGGATTTTTTTAAGCCACGAAAAAGGCGTAGAGAGCGTGAGGGAAATCAGGATACCAGATTATCAGGGGGAAGGACATCAGAGGAACAGGAGATAGCAGTTAGCGTTCAGCGGATAGCGTGAAACGTATCTCGCAAAAAGAGCATAAGTGCGTAAGAGCGGAAGGCAGAGGATGGATGACGGACGACAGATGACGGAAGAGAGGCGGTAAAGGATGTTGGATACGAGATGCTTGATGCTGGTGGTTGGTGAATGATAACTGGTAACTGGTAACTGGTAATTGGGGGGTGGTCCTGCTTCGCCATTTTCCTTCGCTAAAGCTTCGGAGAAACCAGCTACGCAGGATAAAAATTGCCCTTGACGGAACCTGAAAAGAGGGGTAAAATGACCAAAAATTAAAGATGATTTTGATGTTACAGTGCAACCGGAAGGCGAAAAAGTGTTAAACGGGAAATGTCAAATATAGTTTTTGAAGAAAGGATTTTACGATGGCACAAGCCAAAACAGGCGACACTGTTAAGATTCATTTCACGGGGAAATTAGAGGACGGTACCGTTTTCGGCAGTACTGCCAACCGTGAGCCATTAGAATTTGAGCTTGGCGAAGGGCGAATAATCCCAGGCATTGAAAAAGCTGTGGAGGGAATGAATGTCGGCGAATCCAAAACGGTCAAAGTACCCCCCGAACAAGCATACGGCCAGCACCAAGCCGAGTTGGTCCAGGAGGTCAGCCGGGACCAATTTCCCAAAGACGCTGAACCACAAGTTGGCCAGAAGTTTGAAATCCCTCAACCCGATGAGCGGGTGCAAGCTATGGTAGTTAGAGTAGTTAATGTTTCAGAGTCAACCGTTACTCTGGATGCTAACCACCCGCTGGCCGGCAGAGACCTGACCTTCGAGCTGGAGCTTATGGATGTCCCTTCAAAAAGCGAAGGAAATTGACCGAAGCTATTATTTCGTGAATTGTGGTTCGATGCTCGATACTCGATGCTCTTGTGCACTTATATGCCCCCTATACGCTTTCCGCTGCACGCTAAACGCTATTTTTTCCCTGTCATTCCTGCGAAACTTGTCCTCCGTTGGGAGTCCTTAGACTGAGCAAGTGTACCTTTTGAAATTGGGTTTGATTGGGTTTGTTTTGAATGGTTCATAGTTCGTTGTTCGTTGTTATAAGTTATTGTCTTTACTAAGTTTACAGCCATCTGGACATTTCGGAAATTGGGTTTGTTTTGCATAATTGATTATTTTTGATTGAATGTATAGCCACAAAGACCCCAAGGCACGAAGAAAATTTAATCGCTGATTACGCTGATGAACGGATTTTTTAGACACTGATTCACACTGATTTACACAGTTATTTTTATTACCGCCGAGGGCGCAGAGATCGCAGAGTTTTAGTCGGCTTTGGTGTACTTTGGCAGGTCTCTTCTCGATGTGAACGTCTGCGAAAGCCCCGCCTGCGTCCACCGGGTGCCTGAGATACAGGCCTCCATTTTGAAGCCGACCAAATAAAATTCTGGCGAGGACAGTTGATAGAGAACAGAGAGGCACAAAAGAAATTAGACGCGGATTTCGCTGATTGCGCAGAGAAATATAGCCACGGATTTCACAGATTGCACAGATTTGGGCTTCGGTGGTCATTATTCGTATATCGTATATCGCGAAAAAAAGACGTTCCCCTTAGTAGGGTGAACTTGCGCATTTGACGCTAAAATAATGGCTTTTTCAGAGGTGATAAATTCGTAACTACTTATATGGAAAGAGATAAAAAAATTTTGAAATTAGCCGTTTTTGGTGTGCAGGTACCTGCGGTTTTGATTGAAATTTTTAGCACGGATTCATTCGGTAACAAAAAGGCACAAAAAATGGGTCCCCTGTTCTCGGCCAAATTGACTGGGTCCCCGCCAACGACATGCGGGGATCTCCGTTTCACTCCGAGGGTCTTCGCTGCGCTACGAGATTTTTGCTTTTGTCCCCCTGCGCTTTTGATTGAAATTTTACTCCGCTCGCCGCGGGGGCTTTGAGATTAAAAATTTCCGGCTTGTGTTTGGTGAGAGTTGGGGGTAAAATTGGCCGAGCAACGAGCGATAGTATTTAGTCGTTAGTATTTGTTATTTGCTGGGAAAAATCCGTTGGCTTTTTTACCAACGGGCGACGAATTAGTTGGCGGGAATTGCGGTTTTGGGTGCCTCGACAGCACGCGTTTGGTTAGCTCACTTGGCCAAAGTGAGTTTACACTTAGTTTTCTAAGTGAGAGAGTTGTCATTACAAATTATGGAATAGCATATATAAATAGTTAGATGCTGAAAAAAAGGAGAAATAGCTATGGCCGATTATATCTACGTCACAAATCCTTCCAAATTGAAGAGCTTTTTGGAAAAAATCCAAGAAGTAGGAGTTCCTAGTAAGTTGACCATCAAATACTTGGAAGGTTTGGGATTCAAAGGCAAGAATGAAAGAATGTTTGTTACCACCATGAAGAGGCTTGGTTTTGTGTCTCCGGCGGGAGAACCAATTGAAAGGTGGAAATTATACAGGAACAAAAGTAACGCACCCGCAGTACTTGCGCAGGCGATCAAAGAACATTATGCCGAGCTCTACAAAGTATATCCAGATGCACATTTGAAAGACAATGAAGCGCTGAGAAACTTTTTTAGTACACACACTTCACTTGGTGTGGCTTCACTGAATTATATGATATCCACTTTCAAAACGATCTCAAGTCTTGCAGACTTTGAAGCTGTTGTTCCTCCAGCCATTCCACAAACCACCGCCACTCCTTCTCTAGGTGTAGACACTGCTCAGGTTGGACATTCCGGACTCGTCGTCAATATCAATATCCAATTGACCCTTCCTGAGGGAGCAACATCTGAGACATTTGAGGACTTCTTCAGGTCTATGAGAAAGAATTTGCTCGATTAAGAATGATGCTCCGTGATATTCTCATCCGTATTGACAACTTTCGGAAGGAGGCCCATGCCATCCTCGGAAGATATGAGACTTCAAGGTCAAGGGTTATCGACCTTTCCAAGACTTACTCTCAATTGAAGGGTTTGTCTATAAAACAGGATGATCTTTTCAGACAGGCTTTGAGGTGTGTAGAACAGGAGCTCTATCGTGCAGCTCATGTTATGGCATGGGCAGCATTCATGGATTTTCTTGAAGAGAAAATTTCGAATATTGGCTTCAAAAAATTCCATAATCTTTATCCAAATTGGGCCAAATACAACACTGTGGAAGATTTAAGAGAAAATGTGCCAGAATATCAACTTGTCGAGTGTACACAAAAGCTAAACCTTTGTACGAAGACAGAAGTTAAGGCACTGAAAGGTCTACTTAATAAGCGTAACGAATGTGCACATCCCAGTGACTTCTATCCAGAGTTAAATGAATCTCTTGGATATATTTCTGAACTTCTTAAGCGAATATCACAAATTAAACCTAAGTAGTAATTTTAGTCAGAATTATAACCGTTTACTCTTACTCTTTTCTCTTTGCGTATTGGCCCCCGGTTAGAAGTCCCCGCGGAGGACAGGGCAGACGTGCCTGATTAGAGACTGGTGAAAAAGTCTCTAACAGGCCAAGCTCGGCGTCTTACTTCTAACGGGGTAAACTTTATTCTGATTGTTTTTTCTTACTGTACTGTGCAACAATCTGTTGTTGGACGTTGGGGGGGACGATTTCGTAGTGGGAAAGCGACATTGAATAGCTGCCGCGTCCGCCGGTAACACTTTTTAACTGGCTGTTGTACTGCGTAACCTCGGAGAGCGGGACCTGGGCTTTAATAACGATGAAATTTCCGGCGAGCATATCTTGGCCTTGAACTCTTCCACGCTTAGAAGCCAAATCGCCGGTGATATCGCCGACATTCTCGGCGGGGATGGTAACTTCGATATTTACAATCGGCTCAAGCAAAACGGGCTTTGCCTTGGCAACAGCGTCGATAAACGCACCTTTGCCGGCCGCTCGAAATGCGACTTCCTTGGAATCGACGGGGTGGTGTTTGCCGTCGTAGATGGAGACTTTAATGTCCTGTAATGGGAAGCCGGCGACGACGCCTTTTAGCATTACGTCGTTGATGCCCTTGTGAACAGCCGGCTCGTACTGGCCGGGAATCGAGGCGCCGAAGATGTCCCAGCTAAACTCCAGAGAGGGGTCTGCGCCGCGCTCGGCTGGTTCGACCCGCAGGAAAACTTCTCCGAACTGTCCTGCGCCGCCGGTCTGCTTTTTATGGCGGTAATGTCCTTCGGCCTTTGTGGTGATAGTCTCACGGTAAGGAATCTTGGGCTCTTTTGTAGTTACGGAGAGCTTGAAGCGTTTTTCCATTTTCTCGAGCATTATGCGGAGGTGCAGGTCTCCGAGGCCGCTGGCGACAAGCTCGTTTGTCTGCTGGTCGTGGGTAACCTTGAAGCAGGGGTCTTCATCGCATAGTTTGTCAAGTGCGGAACTGATTTTTTGCTCGTCGCCTCTGGCGGCCGGCTCAAGTGCTAAGGAGAACATAGGCTCAGGCACAGCAGGGGTGTCGAACCTTCCGGCGACTCTGCCATCGTGAACAAGGTCTCCGATTTTGAGGTCCTCTGCTTTGGCGAGCGTTATGATGTCGCCGGCCTGGCCTGCGTCGATTTCTTTGTTTTCTTCGCCCTGTGGCTTTAAGATGTGGCCGGCGCGGATGCCCTTTTTCTCGTCGTTGCGTAGCAGATTAGTATCCGATTTAATTGTACCGCTGAAGAGGCGGATGGCAGAGTACTTCATATTTGAGCGGGGGTCAAAGCCGATGCGAAATACCAGTCCGGCCAGCGGCCCGGCAGGGTCAGGTTTGAGGTCTGTTAGGCTTTGGCCATCTTTGAGTTGGACGGGGTCTGCCTCGAGCGGCGACGAAGTGTATTTTGCAATAATGTCGAGAAGCTGGTCTACGCCGATTTCCCTGTGGGCGTCGGTGAAAAGTATCGGAATGATGGTTCCGGCTTTGAGGGCATTTACGAAGACAGAAGCTATTTTTTCAGCGGAGATTTCTTCACCGGCGAGATAGGTTTCCATAAGCTGGTCGTCAGCTTCAACGACGCTTTCAATTAAATCAGTATGTGCTTTGGCAACATCGGCGACAGGTGATTCGCCGGTTTCGTTTTCAATGCAATCGATTACCGATGCTCTGTCTGCGGCAGGGAGGTTGGCGCAGCGGCACTGTGGGCCGAAAGTTTCCCTAACGGCCTTGACAAGTACGGGGAGGTCAACATTTTCGGCGTCAATTTTATTAATGACGAAGAGCCGCGGCATATTAGCGGCTGCAGCGGATTCGAAGAGTTTGCGAGTGTTGGTTTCTATTCCTGCAGCTGCACTGATGACGATGATGGCAGTTTCTGCGGCGGGGATGGCTTTGATGGCCGGGCCTATAAAGTCAGGATAGCCCGGTGTGTCGATGATGTTGAGCAGTTTGCCGCGGTGGTTGGTGTGCACTATGGCTGAGGTAATAGAATGCTGATGCTCTTTTTCCTCATCGTAATAATCGCAGATGCTCGTTTTGTCATCGACACTACCCAGCCTGGTTGTCGCACCGGTAGTGTGCAGCATAGCTTCGGTGAGTGAGGTTTTGCCGCTGCCGCCGTGCCCTAAAAGAACAATGTTGCGAATATCGCCGATACCTGCCACTTTTGAACCTCCTAAAGACTTATTTTTTCGGATTTTCGTTAAACAAGCAATAATACAATAATTGGGGTATAAAGGACAAGTGATTTTTTACAGTATGGTATTTAGCAAGTAACGCTCCGTAATAAAGAGGTAAGTTGGGCTCCAAGCAAAAGAATATAAAAAACAAAGAATTCGTAAATTTTTTTGGATTTGGATAAGCCAGCGGTGAAGCTGATTTTATTGGACATTGAAACAGGCGGTGAAAATAACCTGTTCGGTTGGGCTATATATTGTAGCCTAAGGAAAAACAGCGGTGTTATATAGTGGCTCAGGTTATAGGGCGTTGGTCAGGATGGCAGTTGGCGGGCTAAAGAAAAAATGTTCCGGCAGTCGATATTGCGGTAAGTTAATGGGGGAACCTCGTTGGTTTTAAAGGGTATGCGTATATGAGTAAAAGGGAGTTGATAGACCGCATTTGTGAAATCAACAAAAGTGCCAAGCCGGAATTCCTTGCCAATTTCTCCGAAGAAGATTTGCGCACTTATCTTGAGCACCTGATGGAGCTGAATCCGGAAGAATTGGTTGTTTGCGCCTAAGTTTGCATCGGGGTTGGGGTCCCATTTTGCACGTTATGGAGTGAAAGACACTGGCGGCGGTGCCTGTTCGTATGTTATGGGCGGCGGCAGCTGGTTAATGCTGTTTTGCTTGAACTCGACCAAAACGGGCACAAAACCATCCGGAACATAAAAAGCAAAGTCGATTTCCCTCACTCTACCTTTGAAATCGGAGCGTTTTATTTCTATGTGGTCGTTTAATTTTTTTATTTGTAGCTCGTTTGCCGTTTTCAGGTATCCGAGAGGGTAGATGTTTTTTCCTTTTCCGGCAAGCGGGTCTTTATCATCACTTTCCTGCTTACAAATCAATCTTAATTGAGAAGGTGTGAATGTTCCGTCCCCTTTTATTGCGTTGATGGTTATTCCCACCCTCACAATTGTAAGGTTGTGTCCGCTCTTTGGTAGTACCGGCCTGCCGTTGGAGTCTTTTAGGCCTTCGGGAGCCAGCCAAACGGCTTTTTTCTTTGGTATTCTTATTGCTTCAGAGCTGGTGATAATTGAAACTCCGTCAGCGATTTCGTGTCGGTTCAAAAAGAGCTGGTCCAGGAAGTCCGGATGCAGAGTGGCAAAACTTCTTTTGCCGCTGAAGCTGCCGCTACTTACGATACTGAACCATCCTGTTGCAAAACCATCGGCATTGAATAATACCTTGTTGGGCCTTTCAGCATCAGGTCTGGTTGCGTCAAAACGCTGATAAGGGTACTTTGCTGGTATAGGTGCCATTGCAGCAGCTGTGAGCAAAAGGCCGGATATGATAAGGCCCAAGAAAATTCCACAGACAACGCGTCCGATACGCTCAGGAAGAAGTCCAAGGTCAACCGGCTGGCGAGTCAACTGGGCGGCGATTGTCTGCAGGACGGCAAAAGCCAAAATGAACAGCAGCACAAAAGAGAGCGGCTGTGCCCAAGGCACAAGGATTTCGCTGCTGATGAAGACATTTGCCAAAAGTTCGAAGTAGCCAAAGGCAACTATGCTTGCACAAATAGATGTTATTATTACAGCGAATGATTTAACAAGCGTACCTTTTAGATACTGATAAGCGGTACAGCCTAAAATAATTAACACTACAAGTAAACTGCTCATTACAATAGCTCCAAGTTATCAATGACGAGTTGGATAATCATGTCTGAAAATTTTCAGGCTTTATGTTTTTTTATTCCGGTTTTTTCGCTTTTTGTCCTTTAGAGGTTGAAAGCACTCTAACCATTTCGTTTATTGAGGTTGTTCCAGCAACAACTTTTCTCAGCGCCTGTTCCTGCAAATAAAGCATTTTAGCACGTCTGAACTGCGTACTGATTTCCGCCAGTGACTTTGACCGTCTTATGACGTTTTTTAACTCATCATTCATTATTATAATTTCGAATACGCCCATCCTTCCAACAAAACCTGTTCCCTGACAATTTTCGCAGGTTGAGGGTCTTCCACGTTTGTCATACTGCACTTTGCCGGCTCGGCAAAGTTTTGCTTTTTCAGCCGGGATGTTGAACTTTCTGAGAAGTTCTTTGTTGGGCTCATACTCCTGTTTGCATTCTTCACAAAGCTTTCTGAGTAGGCGCTGGTTACTTACGCCCAAAAGGGTCTCGGTGGCAAGATTTCTGTTGCCGACTAATTTTATCCATTTTCCGATTGTTCGTATTACATCATCTGCCTCGATTGTAACATATACGATTTTGCCGTCCTTAGCAGCAGCACATGCGATTTGGGCTGTTTCACCATCTGTGCAGTCAGCAACACCAACGACGTCCGGCTCCATTCTTACCAGTGCCTGCAGCCTTTTGGCGTATGTAGTTGTTCCGGTATCGCTGAGCGTGAAGATATTTTGAGTTATATTAGGCAACTCGGTGGATGGCCGCCTTTCGAGGGTGCTTATGCTAAAAAGGAAGGGGTCATGGTTTCTGAGTAGTGCGTAAAAAGTGCTTGTTACACCGCTTTTTTTAGGCCCGGCTATGATAAACAGACCTTGTTTGGCCTCGCGAATTTTATTTAGCTGTTCGTATTGTTCGGGCATCAAGCTTATCTCGTTCAGCTTTGTTATGCTCTGCTGGGTTATTTGTTTAAGTCTGATTTGCTCACCTGTGGTTGAGCCGGCGGTGACTATTTCCCAATCGATATTCTCTTTGTTTTGGTGGATTCTGAATGTTCCTTTTTGTGGTTTTCGCTTTTCTTCCGGGTTCAAATCAGCAAGATTTTTTAGAAAGCGACTGAAATATTCCATCTGGTCTTTAGCCACAGGCGGCTGTTTCAAGGCTGTGCCGTCAACATAGTAGGCTACGTTATAGTTCTGCTGGGTTGGTGAAAACACAATGTCACTTGCCCTTCGCCAGATAGCATCACTGAGAATGTCATAGGCTGTTTTATAGCCGAAGAATTCCGGCGTTTTGGGTTCTGGTATAGGAACTTCATTGTTATTGGCCGTTATAAAAAGAAAGCTTTTAAGGGCATTAAGTTTCTTTTCTTTGCTGGCAAATAAGCCTTTGATGTGCTCTACAGTCAGGACACGGTCAAATTCCGGAACCTTGGTGTTGCGGTGCATTACATAACTGATAGATGTTGCTGCTACGGCAATCAGGTAGAACAGTATCCCGATAATGAAAACAGGTGTAATGAGCCAAATTATTGCTGCTGCGGCTCCCGCCCCAAAAACAACGGCTGTCCAGAAGGTTTCTTTGGTTCCGACAGACTTAGCATCCTGATATACCCAGGTAAGCAGCGGTAACCATGAAAAAAACAAGAGCAAAAAGACGAGAAATTTAACTATAGATATGTAGCTGCTGTATTCGACAGAGGTCATTAATAAACCTGTCATAAACACTCCGTTTACAAAATTGTACATTAAACTCACAGGATACCGGTTGTGTCAGCTCTAATGCCCTTTAGTGCCATTTTTAGTTCTTCTACATTTGGTGCGTACTTATATGCTTCCCTTGGCTCGATACTTCCATTCATTATCAGTTCAGTGAGGTTGTTTGTAATATCCTGCATACCCTCCTCCTGAGAGCTTCGTATAACGCTTGGCAAATCGGCTTCACGCCCTTCGGAAATCAGTTTCCTGACAGCTGGGTTTGCAAGAAGAATCTCAACAGCGGGTATTCTGTCCACGCCTTCCTTGACACTCGGCAGTAATATCTGACTAATGACGGCCCTAATCGTTAAACTTAAGGTTTGTCTTGCCAACTCTCTTTCGTTTTGTGGGAACAGGTCTAAAAGTCGTTGCACAGCATGAGAGGCACTTGCCGAGTGCATTGTTCCAAAGACAAGATGGCCGGTTTCTGCCGCCCTCATTCCGGCTGTTACGCTTTTGGAATCGCGCATTTCGGCGATGTAGACTATATCAGGGTCCTGTCGCATCAGATATTTTAAGGCCGTATCAAAGTCCTCTATGTCAATGCCGATTTCCCTTTGTGATATGATTGCCTTTTTGTCCTTAATCAGATATTCGATAGGATCTTCAATTGTAACTATGTGGCAGGAGCGGGTGCGGTTTATGTAGTCCATCATTGATACAACTGTTGTGGTTTTGCCACAGCCGGTAGGACCTACTGTAAGGACTAACCCCTGCTTACTATTACATATTTTTTCCAGTATCGGCGGCAGGTGCAAACTTTCAAATGGGGGGATTTCAGTGTTTACCCGCCTTGCTGTAAGACTAATCAAGTTTCGCTGGCGAAACACATTTATTCGGAATCGGTCTTCATCGCCCATTTCGTGGGCGAAGTCAACGGTTCCACTTTTCATAAAGGATTCTTTGTGGTCCGGCTTGAGTATCTCGAAGACCAGTTGTTCCATTTTCTCCTCGGTCATTACTTCTCCGGTGGTGTTTTTCAGTTGCCCGTAAATACGTAATTTGGGGGGCTGGCCGACCTTTAGGTGTAAGTCACTGGCCTTAGTTTTGATAGCAAGCCTGAAAAACTTGTTTAATGCCGGCTCATTATCAAGATTTGGGTTTTTACCGATAGGTTGTTCTGTGGTCATTATTAGTGTTCTTGCCCCAAAGCTTATAAACCAATTACCTTGCCGCTGGCTGATTTAGCGTTTAGCTCCAGCTTGCGGAGGCGTATTTTTACCCTAAGACTTGTAAAAACAAACTCTTATACAAATATATTATAATGACTTGATGCAAATTGTCAACCCTGATGCCTGAATAATATTAATTGTTTTTAGCACAAACAAAAGGGAGATATAATAAAATTGAAATTAGATTGTAATGAACAGTTAAAGGGAATTTGAAAATGGAGCGTGAAATAAAAATAGCTATCGATTTAGACGGCACAATCTCCGAATATCCCGAATTTTTCAAACTATTTACAAAAGCAATGTCGCAGGTGGGATGTCAGATTTATGTTATAACAGATAAGGCCTCTGGAAGCGAACCGCTGGTGGCTGAACAACTGCAAAGTTACGGCATCACATATGACGTCATAGAAATAACCAGCCAGAAAAGCAAGTACATATTAAAAGAAGGTATCGCGGTGCTGTTTGATGATATGGACCACTACTTTGTGGATTTGCCACCAGAAGTGGCCGTATTTAAGATTCGCCAAAAATATAATTTTGATTTCACTAAAAAGAGGTGGATTTAAGCCTGCAAAAGGGGCAAAACGGTAATCTGGTAACTGTCCCTAATTAATCCTGATTATCCTACTAATAGCAGTGTTAGAGTCATATAGATTGCGACGCTGATGGAGTCGTTTGCGGTTGTAACCAGCGGGCCTGAACTTATGGCTGGGTCTATGCCGATTCGGCGGAAAAGAAAAGGCAGAAATAACCCGAGTGTCGTAGCGACCATTATCGCTGAAAACATTCCAGTTGCGAAGGCCAAGACAATTCGGAAATGGTTGGTAGAGTCAGTGGGATTTCCGAGCAGTTGCGGCAAAAACGCGCAGACAAAGCCACCGATTATCCCGCAGCTAAGGGCTACGAGCAAAGCAACGCGGACTTCACGCATAAAGACTTGGCTTAACCTTTGTGCTGCCAGATGCCCCGTAGCCAGGCCACAGACGACAATTGCAGAGGTCTGCAGGCCTGCGTTGCCGCTTATGGCAGCAATCATCGGCACAAAGGCAATTGCGGCGGTGTAAATTACAGCTAAATTTTCAAAGTCGAATTTTCCATGAAAGAACATCAGGACTAAAGCGGTAACGGCAGTTCCGAAGAGGGCTGGCAGCAGCCAGGTCATTCTGACGCCGGCGGCGTGTAAAACGGAGATATTGTCCAGCTCGTCCGCATCTGTCCCTGCCATTGCGTATAGGTCCTCAGCGGCTTCTTCCTCTGCGACTTCGATGATTCGGTCGGCGGTGATTCGGCCGATAAGCTTGTGTTTTTTGCTGAGAACCGGCGCAACAATCAGGTCATTTTTGCTAAATATGTTTCGAACTTCTTCCTGGTCGGCATCAGCGACAACGTAAATGGTATCGGGGTCTATTAGAGTGCTTATCTTTGTGTCTTCCGGATTGGTCAGCAGCAGCCGAATACGAACGTCTCCGAGGAATCGGCCGAACCTGTCAACGACATAAACAGAAAAGAAATCTTCATCGATTTCAGCGGTGCGGATTTTACTGATGGCTTCTGCAACAGTAGCCTGTTCGGGTACACTTATAACAACGGGGTCCATAATTCCGCCCGCTGAGTCTTCGGAGTAACTCATCAGGTTTTTAATCTGAATTGATTCCTCTGGGCTGATGCTTCCAAGAACCTTTGCACTTTCCTCTTCGCTTAGTTCCGAAAGGATATCAGCGGCGTCATCGGGGTCGAGTTGTAAGATAAGACTTGTCAGTTCCTCAGTTGGAATTATTTCAAAGAGCTCGCTGCGGGTGGCCTGGTCAACCTTTTCCAAAACCTCGGCGGAAATTGGCTTGTCCAGCATATTGAAGATAGCGCTTCTTTGTTCGTTATCAAGAAGCTCCACGACTTCAGCAAGTACACTTGCTCGTTGTTCGTTGAGCAATTTGCCGAGGGCTTGAGAGTCGTTGGCTTCAAGTAAAATCTCAATCTGCTGTAATAATTGTTTTTGTTCGTCCCGCATTGCATTACCTCTGTTTGCCTATGGCGGATTAAAAGACAAATTTATCCCGCACTTATTTTGGAGCACCAACGAAGACCTCGATACAGTTGTTTTTGGCAATATTAAACTTTGTTTGCCAAATCAATGGCCAAATCTCAAAATAGGTGCGGGAATAAAATAACTCATTTTTTTTTAATAGGCAATGGTTTTTTAGTAGATAAGAAGATACATAGATAACGTGTAGGAAAAGAAAACCGAGTGCTACAGACCAAGCTCTGGGGCAAAAAGTGATAAAATATCCTTGGCTATTGGGGGGTTTTAGTGTAAAATAGGTAGTTGAGGCGCTTCTTCAGATTTTAGAGAGAATAAAGTATACTGCTTTCTGATGAGGAGCATACGATGAAAGATTTTGTTTGTGGGATGTTGGCTATCTTAGCGGTAACGGCCTGTGTGTCTCTGGCGGCACCTGAACCGGCTATCGTGCAGGGGCCGTATGACTGGACGGTAGATGTAACGTTTGAGCATCCGCAGCAAATCATATTGCAGTTGAGCGGTGATAAGGAACCAAGGCGATACTGGTACACGATAATAACGCTCACCAACATGACAAATCGCGATGTTGATTTCTATCCCAAGTGCGAGCTGATGACAGATACCTTTCAAATTATACCGGCTGGCAAGAGTGTATCAGAAGCGGTTTTTGAGCAAATAAAAAGGCGTCATCAGGGGAGGTATCCGCTCCTTGAATCTTTGGAAAAGACCGACAACAGGATACTTCAGGGTGAAGATAACATGAAAGATATCGCCATTATCTGGCCTGATTTTGATTTGCGAGCCAAGGGTATAAAAGTATTTATAGCAGGATTGAGCAACGAAACAGTTGTTATCGACCATCCAACAGCGAAAGACGAGACAGGTAAGCCGGACAAAGTTTACCTGCAAAAGACCCTCGAATTGAATTATAAGTTTGGCGGCGATGCGGCTTTCAGGTCCGATGCTAAACTGATTTATGAAGGTAAAGACTGGATTATGAGGTAAGAAGCAGCGGAGAAGAAAGTGTATTGTGTGTATCCTATGCTGGGATTGAGGCAGGAAATTTTTGTAAGTCTTTTTTTCTCAATAGCTTAAATGTGATTCCCAAATACGCACCTTTGAACATTTTTGCACCATTTCTACGTGTTTTTGAGCCAATTTGAGGCAAAAATTTGTATTTTTTTTTGAGGTAAAAAAGCGGACAAATTTTGGTGTTAATCCTGTGAGCATTTTTGGGATGGCTTTCACTTGACGAAGATAAGAGAACAGATGGTTTTAAGGTACCAAAAAGCTAAGAGTCAAAAATAAGGAGCTAAGGGCGAGAAGGCAATAGGCAAAAGCAGCGAAATGTTTTTCGCTATTGCAGTTTGTGGGTAAAATGAACTTAAAGGTGGGCAGCCGAAGTAATTCTCTTTTAGAGGAGTCTGAGGCATGTTTATACCTTATGCAGTAGATGCTCCGTTTGACCACCGGCCAGTGGTGAACTGGCTGGTGTTGTTGGGGATAACATTGGTATTTGTCCTTCAGGTGGCGACTGCTGAAAAGCAGGCAGCTGAAAAACCCAAAAAGGCAATCGAGAGACCTTTAGAAGAAGTAATCAGAGTGCCAGCAGTTGAAGAGGAAGTAACCAAGAAGCAGGTAGATAAAAAGCAAGCGGTCGTGGGGCCAATGGCCCGATTTGTTTTAAACGGATGGGGGATAGGGTTGTTTACATATATTTGGCTGCATGGGGGCATTTTGAAGGGTACTGTTCGGCTGATAGGCAATTTGATTTTTTTGTGGCCTTTTGGCAATGCTGTGTGCTCGAAGCTGGGTAATAAGCTTTATCTGTTGGTTTATTTGGGGCTCGGTTTGTTGGCGGGGGTAATTCATCTGCTACTCGATACTGGCCCGGCGATTGGGGCGTGCGGGGTGATAAGCGGTATCGTGGGGATGTATATTGTGCTTTTCCCGGAGGATACGATAAGCTGTCTTTTTCTTCTGCCGCGTCCAATGGCGGTTAGTATTTCAGGTTATTGGGTTGTTGTGCTTTGGTTTGTTTTTGATTTGTTGGAGGCAGGGCTGGGCAGCCCAGGCACAACGTATTGTGCGCATATTTTGTGCGTTGGGGCAGGGTTCGGATTGGCGACGCTGATGCTGAAGAAAAAATGGCTGGTGATGGAGAAGGACGAGAAGTCGCTTTTGCAAATGCTATCGAGGAAGAAAAAAGAGGAAGAAAAAGAGAAAGAAGAAGAGGGAGAAAAAGAAGGCGAAAAAGAGGAGAGAAAAGATTTAGAGGTGGTTGAGAAACGGCTGGAGAGAGCTGAGAGAGAAAAAGCCGAGCCAAAAAGAATAGCTGCGGAGGTAGAGAAACCTGAGGACGATTTTATTCGGTTCAGATGTGAGTGCGGACATAAAATCAAAGTTCACAAGAAAAACGGCGGCAAAACCGGCCGGTGTCCGAAGTGCTTGAGGTGGGTGGAAGCTCCAAGAGAATAATTTCATATCTCGTTACTTGATACTCGTTGCTGGATACTCGTTGCTGCGCCGGGGACATGGTTTTGGTCATTGAGAAAATAAAAAAAGATTATCCAGATTATTTTATTGACAGATAGTGACGGCCTTTGTAGAGTTGTGATGTTGTTGGGGAGTATACTTTCATCCCTCGAAAGCATATTCCTGTGAGAAAATACGAGGGAGGTTATATTGCAGGACCAATAAAGGGCCTAAGGAGAAGAAATTTTGGAAAAAGGTAAAGTAAAATGGTTTAGTGACAGAAAAGGATATGGTTTTATCACTCCAGATGGTGGCGGTGATGATTTGTTTGTCCATCACTCGAACCTCGCGGAGGGGTTGCGGTCGCTTTACGAAGACCAGGCGGTGGAGTACGAATCTGCACAAGGGCAAAAGGGGCCCGAAGCAATCAACGTGCGTCCCGCCTAAGGCGTCCTCCGTAAGGAGTCCATAGGACTGCGGACTGCTGAATCTGAACAGCTCGTGCTATGTAGCGTAGCTACTACGCAGAGTAGCAGCGGATGAGAAAACCATGGGCCCTGCTGAAAAGCAGGGCCTTTTTTGTAGATTGGGTTTGTTGGTTCGACAGGCTCACCATAAATTGGGTTTGTTTGGGTTTGTTTTGACCAAGAGTCCATTGTTTATTTTTCGTTGTAATTTGTTGTTGAAATTACGGTTATAAACATTTGACTTTTTCGGAAATTGGGTTTGTTTCGCATAATTTGTTAGTTTTGATTGATCCACTTTTAGCCACGAAGGCACCAAGACACAAAGAGATTTTTAGCCACAGAGGGCACAGAAAACACAGAGAGTTTTGGTCGGCAGGCGTTCTGCGGCAAGGCCTTTTCTCGAAGCAAGCTTCTGTGAAAGGCCATTGCCTTGTCCGCCGAATTCCTTCGGACTTCGTTATTAAGCCGACCGAATGAACTTTTGTTCTCTTTCATAATGTTTAGAATACATCCCTCTTTTAATAGGGCGAACATGCGCGATTGATGCTAAAATTTTGGGTTTTTGGAGGCGCGGTTTTGGCTAAGTACTTACAGTTAAAGAGATAGAGAAATTTTGAAAAAATGGACTTTGGGTGTTTAACTACCTGCGCGTTTGATTGATTTAGCACCTTCCAATATGTATAATAACATCAATTTAAATATGGGAAAGGAAAGTTTATACGAACATAAGAACACGTCGCAGTAGCCGTGTTGAAGTGAGACACACCATAAATATTTATGCGATAGGGTTAGTCTATGGCAGATAGGACTGTCTTTGTTGGCCGGAAACGAGAACTTGATCAATTCTCTAAGCTATTAGAGAGAAAACAAGGTCAAGCGATCTTGATTGTTGGCCAAGAAGGAATGGGCAAAACACAGTTACTAAATAAGATGGCTCAGGTTGCTCGCATGCATCCGGATATTCAATGTAGGATAGTGCGATATGATTTGGTTCCGACTGAGGACATAAGCACAACAATGGAGGTTATTTTAAATGATTCTTTCAAAGCAGCACAAGTTAAAGAGAAAACCCTTGATTTTACCCCTAGGACTCTTGAGCAGATCAAAGCCCTTCTGAATGCTATAAAATTAGGCGACTTATTATTTAGCTTGTTTAAGAAAAAAAGTTCGAGCATGCAGGTGCAATTATTAAATAGGCTAAATATAATTTCGAAAAGACTCCCCGAAAAAACGATTGCATTATTTTTTATAGATCCTCAGAAGTACATGCAAAAAGAAAGTGATTATACGTGGGCTCAGCTAATAAAAGCTCTTCCAGACAAAATTAAGTTCGTTTTTGCTCAGCGACCAGATGATGTTCTTGTTACAAGTGATGTATTTATGGCTCTACCTAACGTTTTATGCATTCCGAAAGGGTTACCTCTTGGCAGATTGAGTGTTGAGGATACACGCCATTTAATTAGTATTAGAGCAACTAAGACTGGCTATCTATTAAGCAATATAGAGAGTAGATTATCGCATTACGAAGGTCATCCTTATGCTTTACAGGCTGCCTTAGACCTACTTGAGTCAGGAGTTCCCCTTGATGAATTGCCGCTTGAACCTACTGGAATTGCAGAGGCCCAATGGAGGAAAATCTGTCAAATAAACCCGGATGCTATTTCTCTGCTTGAAGCTTATGCGCTGCAATCTAAGGCAGAGTCAGATGAAATTATTAAATATGTTACTAATCTTGATATAAATGTCATAAAGAGTTTAAGAGCTAACGATTATTTGAAGGGTTTATTAGAAGAACAAGGGGATTGCTATAAAATATACCATGCAATACTTTCTGATTACATAACACGTCAGATCGGTGAAGAAAAACAGCAACTCTGGCATATAAAAATCATTGATGCATATGTGGTGCAATCGTGTAGACGGGCCTCATGTAGCATGTCTACAATATTGAAGATTTGTGAACACCTGTCAATGCTTGGAGGTGCTTTAGGAAAAGCGCAGGCAAGTATAAAAACATTGCTTTCAGCATACAACCATTCTTCTATGTATCCAATATACCGATCTTGGCTTGATATGGGGGGTGAACTGGATTTTGTACGGGACGGTATCAAATCTTGGCTTTCGTTGCATAAGAACATACCGCAAGCTTCGTTCGTGTACGAGCCATGGCTCAATGCAGGTGGTGAACTGGATTTTGTACGGGAAAGTATCCGAGCTTGGCTTTCGTTGCATAAGGACTTACCAGAAGCTCAATTTGTGTACAACTCTTGGCTTAAAGCAGGTGGTGAACTTGACTTTGTACGGAATGGTATCCAAGTTTGGTTGTCATCTCATAAGGACATGTCGGAAGCTAGATTTGTTTATAACTCTTGGCTTAAAGCAGACGGTATCAAATCTTGGCTTTCGTTGCATAAGGACTTGCCAGAAGCTCAATTTGTGTACCGTTCTTGGCTTAAAGCAGGTGGTGAATTTGACTTTGTAAAGGACGGTATCGAATCTTGGCTTTCATTGCATAAGGACTTACCAGAAGCTAGATTTGTGTACAAGTCATGGCTTGATGCGGGTGGTGAACTTGACTTTGTAAGGGACGGTATCAAGTCCTGGCTTTCATTTTATAAGGATTTACCAGAAGCTAGATTTGTGTACAAGTCGTGGCTTGATAAGGGTGGTGAACTGGATTTTGTACGGGATGGTATCAAATCTTGGCTTTCATTGCATAAGGACTTACCAGAAGCTAGATTTGTGTACGAGCCATGGCTTGATGCGGGTGGTGAACTGGATTTTGTACGGGAAAGTATCCGAGCTTGGCTTTCGTTGCATA
>CAZTWR010000003.1:0-25394 GCA_964618055.1 uncultured Pirellulales bacterium
GTCATGGTCATTATTGAACAGTGTCCTGACGTTAGTAATAAAATCAGGGTCGTCGGCAACCTGTACTACTATATCAAGATAAACCCTGGCCTGCTTGTGGTAGTGCCAGAGGAGAATGGCGTATATGTTATACTCGGCTCCGAGGTCGATAGTAACATTTTGCCGAAAAGGGCCTAACTCAACATAACTGCCGTCAGCTGCTTCCCTATCTCCATCGGTTATCATTTCGATTTCACCAATGATTGGCTCTTCATCACTACTATCCACTGGTTTCCCGAAAGCGACATTCTTCGTTCCAAGGGGAGCTAAAAACGGGGGTCGGGGTTTGCCCAACGGTTTTTCAAGATTGGGGGCCCTGATATTCTGTGGTGTGCCTACAAACATAGGTTTTGGAAGTTTGATATCAATCGGCACCAATTCAGGGGAGGCTGTGTCCGCTTTACCGGCCTTACTTTTAGCGCTATTGTCACTTTGCTGTTGGATTTGGCTGGGTGGTGTGCTTTTGGTTCCCGCCTCGCGGGGTCCCTCTTCGGGGGATTTTTTGCAGGAGGGAGCAAGCAACGACACAATCGCCAACAACATTAAGATATAAACCAACACAGCCGAATTTAAATCTTTTTTCGTCATTGCCGCTTAGCCTCAAAATTCCATCTGCTTTGTAAAACCGTTAAATTCTCAGAGATAAGGATGCCGGAGTCGACCAGCACATTTATTCTAATATATTTACATAACGTTGTCAAACAGTCCTAAAGGCGTATATGGTCTCCTAATACCAGAGAGGGCAGGAACTGAAACGTTCCTGCCCCACAGAGCTATTTATCAAATTGTGTTCTCAAATGCACTTTATGCGGACTTTTAGAGCCTGCCTAAAACAAGCGCAAAGACAACCAGGAGTACGCAAGCAGGAATTAACAGCTTCAAGCTCTTCTGAATCGATGAGCCCTTTGCCAAATTGCCAATTGCCTTGGGGACAATCACGGCGCCGGCCAGTCCTACAGCGAAGATGATGCCGAAAACGCTGCCGTAAACCGCCGGCTCAAACTTGGCAAACGTAACTCCAACGGTTGTCGGGAAGCAGGGTGCGAAGGCCAGTCCTGCACAAGCAACCAAAGCACTTGTCCAAATCGCTCCGCTTTTGGTCATTGCAAGGATAACCAGTGCAGCTATCACGGCCACGGTAGCTATTAAATAATCGCCGTGTGTGGTGATGAACTGAATCTGGCTGGCTATTAGTCGGCCAACCATCATAGCTACAGCAAATGTTGAGAGCATCCGCTGGGCTGTGGCATCGACTACGTCCCCGTCCATAGCAGGGAAATCTTTGCTGATGATTTCCTTGCTGTACGGTGCAATCCAGTTGCAAAAAGATGACTCCAGGCTGATGTAGCAGAACAGCGCTAAGGCGGCGACCAGAACAGCCGGCACTTTGAGCAGTGCAAAGGCATCTCCAATGGCAAAACCGGCTTTGACTTGCGGATAAGTAGCCATCAACGCAAAAATCACGGGTATCAACAAAACAAAAGCCAGTGCTGAGACGGCATTTTCATACGAGGTTTTTCGGAAAAGGAAACTTACAATCAAAGGCGTTAGAAAAAGCCCCAGCCCGAAGAATACGTTGCCTAAGTTGCTCGCCGCTGCCGGGTTTTCACCCCCGAACAAAACGACAGGGATAAGCGTGTTGCCGGCTGTATTCAAAGCCATCGCTCCGAAACCCAGCAGCAGACAGGGCAGAAGCACTATCCCGTAGGTCTTGCCCCTGGCGAGCAGGAAAATGCACAGCGCCGTCGCGATGAATCCAAAGATTGCTACCGGTTTATAGCCCAGCTTGTCTACGACCACACCCATAATCAGCGATGCAATCAAACAAGTGAACATAAACGCTGAGATGAGGGAACCAAATTTTCCCTGGTCGATTTTCAGCCGGGGCATCAGCTTGATGCTAATCGAGCCGAGCAGCGAGAAGCACATGCCTAAGCCAAACACACACAGTAAAGCTACAAGTTTCTCCATATTCCACACTCCTTTCACTAAACTCCATTTTGGCGAAGTTTAAAATATCACTATTAAACCAATTGGCGATTATTGCTCCATCTGGGTTCGGATTGTCAGGTAAGTATGCACGATTACACTCAACGCCAATAGTAATGCGCTGTAACGATGCAATTGCAAAAGAAATTCCTGCCCATGCGTTCCGAAGAGGGGAAACATACTAAGAACAATCGACAAAATTGCCGGCAGGGCCAGAAGCATAATCAACCAGAAACATATTTTCCGCAGCAGTTCATTCCCTCGACTTTGCTCGGGGCAGGATTTTTTGACATCAGCCTTGTTTACAGATTCTCTGCCAAGAACTCTCTGCAGCCATAGCCAATCACCTTTGTTGAAACAGCAATTTCCCGCCCACATTACCGCCAAGCTCGCTAAACATATCGCGAAAACCGGCGCAAAAGTAGCATGCAGTATCAGCCAATAACCGTAAATGGGTTCTCTAAGAACCAATACCGGATAGAAACCCGTAATCGCCAATATCAAAAAGCAAAGCAATGCTAATAGATATACAAGCTTGCGAAGGGCGCCCACCGGGCTTAATTTCCGTTCCAGAGGCAGCATTGTAAGTATACGAACAGCCCTTCTCAAAATTGCAAGAGGCGACCACTGACACTTCCTGCAACACGGAAACACCATACAGCATATACCAATACCCAAAAAGGTAACTACAAAACCAATTATCGAAATCGTATAAAACATATCACTTACATATCCCGAACCAGAAATCCTAATCTCCTTCCGTTAGAATCCTAATAACACAGGCCAGAGCTTTAAGCGCATACAATAACAGAACCGCAGCTAAAACCGCAGATGAGCAAAACGCTACGACCTTTAAAAAAGGACGGAACACAAAAGAGAAAGCAAATAACTTCATATAAACAGGTCTAAGCTCCTGAAATTCAATCATTTTTTTAACAGAACCTTGCTCGGAAGCTATAGGCGTGTCAACTTCAACCTCTGCGAAAAAGAAAGACGCATCCGTTGAATGACATTCCTCACATCGGCGAGCGCCCAACGATTGTGCTGCCGGCCTGACATCATGGGCAATGGGCCATAAATACGGCTTAGCTGCATTGTGTTCGGTGGCGATGAGCCTGCCTTTATCGTCGAGGTGATAGAGCTTGCCGCCACAGACGTAAACCGGCTCGCCTTCGGTTGTTTCCAGCAATTCAAGGACTTTTCCTATTTGTTCACCAGTCAAGCTTGGCCAATCTCCGGAGGGTGGAAGCTCTTTATCATTGATAATCTTGCCGGCAATCGGCCTGACAGTTTCAAGGTCGATTGGAGCGACTTCTTGGCCTTTTAAGCTGCCCCAGAAGGCAGGCCAGAAGAGTTTATGAGGTCCAATTTTGCCATCCAACTGTTTAGCAAAGACAGGATATATTATATGTGGAAGCACATCATCAGATTTATTGACGTTATAAGTTCCCAGAGCGTGTGCCCGTGATGTTTTGGTGCGCAGGGTCTTCTGGTCGGGCCAGGAACCGGAGTGACAAGCAGTGCAGGTGAGTTTATCAAAGTGCGCCGGTGGGATGCCCGAATGCTCCGGCACGGGTGCGCCCAAACGTCCCTCTTTATGGCAGTTCTCACAGGACGAGATAGCTGCTAACGGGTTTTTCGAAACCGATGCTTCGCCTTCATAGCCACGGGTAATATTATGGTCAAGGCCGTTACGGTGGCAATCGACACAAGTCAGCCCTGCAGCGAGGTGCACATCTTCATCTGTTGCCCACTTTCCCAGGCCGCTTTTGCCTATGTCGTGGTTGGAATGGCAGAAATAGCACCGTTCGGCGGGTACTTTTCTAACAATGTCAAAGAATACCTGGTTTTTGTGGTCAAATGCGTTTTTGTGATACGTGATAGTAGGCGGGACCAACTTAGGGTCATTCAACGGCTGCGGCATCAAAGGGTCGTAATTGCTCGGTATGTTCACAGCTTTCCCGCTGACGGAAGCAAAGCTGCAGGTAGCAGCAGCGGCCCAGCGGAAATTCTGACGGGCTATCTGGTCGGCATACTCAGCTTGATTGTGGGCAGGGTCGGCATCGTGACAGGCCATACAGTTTATTTCCAGCTTGCCTGATACGAACCCA
The DNA here is from genome assembly GCA_964618055.1 of uncultured Pirellulales bacterium. Lineage (GTDB taxonomy): Bacteria > Planctomycetota > Phycisphaerae > Sedimentisphaerales > Anaerobacaceae > CAYYFT01. The sequence continues at coordinate 4,140 of CAZTWR010000003.1, forward strand.
CGCACCACCTCGTCGGGAATATCACTGTCAAGCTCACCTACACCGCCGCCGGCCATTTGTCTGCCGAAAACCTGTACAAACTTCCAGGATGTCAGGCCAAGCTGTTCGGGCCTAAAGGTTCCCGGCCAAGTGCGATGCGAAAGAGGAATCTGCGTGGCAGTGCCAGCATCGACGAATATCCACGGCTGACCCTGCCGACCGGGGGCTACGTTTGGCTCGGCTGCGTTGAAGTGCCAGCCTCGGCTGATTTTCTCGTAATCGTGACACGCAGCGCAGCTCTGGCGCATCGAAAACGGAAGAAGCAACTCGTCGGCAGGGGTGATTTTCTCACCTTCTTCGTCAATCAGTGGGATAAGATGGACCGGAACAGCCCGGCTGCCGTCACTCTCATCGCCCGAAAACGTCAAGTCAGTATCGGCAGCAGTCAAGACAGATATCAAGCAGAACAGAATTGCTGTATATAACAAGGCTTTTCTCAACGTACGCTCAATCCTTTTTTCAACGGATGAATATCAAACTTTGAAGTCTTCCGGCTTGAAGTCAAGCTTTCGGGCAGCCTCTACCGCTTCGTTGACCTTCAATACGGTAACAGCTGTTTCATATCCGATTTCTGCAGGGCAGTTGAGCTTTGCTTTACCCCGTATGGCGTCGAAGAAATTTTCCAGGTGCGGTTGATGGTACAGTTTGTCCATTTTCACTGCCAGCTTGTAGGCGGGCGGTGCCATAGTTTCACGCACATCCAGGACCGCACCTGTCTTGGGTTTTTCTTCTTTCTTGGCAGGTTCGCTTATGAAACCGAGCTTGACCCATCTGTCCCAATCAGGTGCTGGGGGTTCGCGATAGACCTCACCCCTACCAGCAGCCTCTGATATGACCAGTGTCCCCTCATCGCCCATAAAGCTTTCAAAATATCCCTGGCTGCTATTAGTAGTAATCGTCTGGTAAAACGCCCTGACGGTTCCCGCTGAGGTTTCATACTCATAAATGGCCATAACATTGTCATACCATTCGTGGGTTTCTTTGTCGTAGTAATCGGTGCCCCCGCCGGCTATAACGGATTGGGGATTTGCTTCGAGGAACCAGTTGTAAATGTCGATTTGGTGCGAACCGAGGTCCACGATTGGTCCACCCCCTAATCCCTTGAACCATCGCCAGTTGAGAAACTGCCGCATTGATTGAAAACCATACTTTTCAAGTGTGGCTTGGTCAATCTCTTTTCCTTTCGGCGCACCAAGAAAACCGCGAGCCGAACGGTTCCACTGGCCGTTTATCGTGGTAATTCTGCCCATAAGCTTTGCCTGTTTTATAAGCTTCTCGTAGCAGTGAATGTAGCGTGGATTGCTGCGGCGCTGATGTCCAATCTGCAACAATCTGTCAGTTTCCTTCGCAGCCTGGGCGATTCTACGTGCACCTTCAAGAGTATTGGACATCTCTTTTTCGCAATAGACATGCAAGCCAGCCTTCAGACAGGCGATAGTATGCTCGGCGTGCCAGAAATCCGGCGTAGCAATGAGCACCGCATCAAGGTCCTTTTCCTTATCCAGCATTTCGCGGTAGTCCAGATATGTATTATTCTCATGATGGTAGGCTTTGAGCCTGCGTGAAGCCCTTTTCTGGTTGTAATCTTCCCAAATGTCACAAACTGCCTTAAAGCGCACGCCGGAAATCTTCAGGCAGGCATCAATTAGAGCCCGCCCTTGAGCACCCGCACCAAGCAAAGCAACGTTTATATCATCAGCTTTTTTGCTTTTGTCTGTCTGGCCGGAAACCATCGGCGAAAATACTAACCCTGCCCCAACCGCAGCAGTGGAACGCAGAAAACTACGTCTGTTCATCGGGTTCCCCCTAAGGGTGGTCCCACCTTTTTTGATTCTCTGATTGCTCATTGTATCCCTCAGTCCATAAATTTAACAAACTAACATCATCCCCGGTGCTTCGCTTTTACGGAGCAAAATACCGAGGACTAATGAGTTTCTTCAGCCTGTGTTGTCTTCAGTTCGCTCGCCACCTTATTGAAATATGCTACACACTGCCGTATATCCGGCAGGGAGTTTTCCCAGTTGTATTCATACTCAATCGAAAAAACGCCCTTGAAATTCTGGCGGTCGAGCTCTGCGAGAATCGCTTTTATATCGGCCTTGCCCGTACCCCACGGTACGCAGTGAGCATCGAGCGAGCCGAACTCGTTCATATCCTTGAGGTGCAGGCTGATGATACGGCCTTGCAGCTTTTTCAGGGCCTCAACAGGATTAATACCGGAGCGCACCCAGTGGCCCGTATCGGGACAAGCACCGAGCCACTTGCTGCGTCCATGGCAGACTTTCAACACCGTATCAGGGTTCCAATAGTGCGTAGGTGTTGCGTGATTGTGAATCGCAACACTAATTTTGTATTCCTGACATAACCTGTCGAGCAGGTCGAATGCCTCTTCAGGCGGCTCTGAGACAATCGTTTCAATTCCCATATCCTTTGCAAAGTCGAATACCTTCCGGCACTGTGCCTCGTTGTTAGGCAGCCTTACTACGCCGAAGTTGATAAGCGTTACGCCCGCATCTTTTAGTCTCTGTTTGACCCGCTGTTTTATCTCCACAGGCATATCGGGGCCGAAAGTAACACCGGGTTTGTCTTTGCTTAGTCTTTGACCGGGATATGCCTCCATCCAGTTCAGGCCGAGCGATGCTGTTTTATCGACCGCTTCGTAAAATGTGAAGCGGTTAAACGACCAAGCCTGAACGCCAAGCCGCCAGCCGTCATAAACATCTTCCGACCTTGTAGACGAACTCAAAAACATAAGCATCACCCACAGTAAAACGAATACCATCGTCTTTGTCTTGCACATTCTATCATCTCCTTGCCCTGTCAAAAGACACAGTTTAACCTAAGTTTATAGCTACAGAGTCCAGCCTGCACGGTAGTGGTGGTGAACGTATTCATTGGCTTGGGGTAAATTTGTTACTTTCATTTTTTTGCTGTCCCACTCCAGTCTCTCGCCCGGATAGCGAAGAGCGATATTACCCAACAGAACCATCTCGGTGAAAGGACCGGAATAGTCAAAATTCGAACATGCGGCTTTGCCGCCTTTGCAGGCTTCAACCCAGTTTTGCTCATGGCTTCCTTCGATTCTGGGAATGGTCTTGGGCGGAAGTTTGTAAGCTTTCATCTTAGCTTCGGGTATAATTCGCGGGCTGTCGCCGTACTCTCCGTGTCTGATTATGCCCTTATCACCTATGATGAGGGCATTGCTTTTGCTCTGTTCAAGTGGTCTACCCGGCTCGAGTTCATCCGGCCGGGCTGGTTTGAGTCCACCGTCATACCAGGTCAGTTTAAGCGGCCCTCTACCCTCACTCGCAGCAAATTCGTAGCGCACTATGCTGGCTCTGGGATAGGAGTCCCTCACCTCGTCTATCTGGCCCCACGCCTTACCTTCCACCATGTAGGAATAATGCGAAACGCAGGCTTCAACAGAGGTCGGATTTTCCAGCTTGAGCGCCCAAAAGACCGGGTCAAGCACGTGACAGGCCATGTCACCCAAAGCCCCATTTCCAAAATCCCACCATCCTCGCCAAAACCTCGGATGATACAACGGGTGGTAAGGACGCTTAGGGGCAGGACCAAGCCACAAATCCCAATCGAGTGTTTTCGGAACGGGGGGTGTGTCTTTAGGCCTATCTATTCCTTGCGGCCAGATGGGCCTGTTTGTCCAGGCGTGCACCTCACGCACCTGGCCAATTGCACCATCGGCTATCCACTCACATATAAGCCGAGCACCTTCCCCAGAATGACCCTGATTGCCCATCTGGGTGGCAACCTTATACTTGCGAGCAGCCTTTGTTAGCATACGGGCCTCGTAGATTGAATGCGTCAGTGGTTTTTGCACATAAACATGTTTGCCAAGCTGCATAGCTGCCATCGCAATCACAGCATGAGTGTGGTCCGGTGTGGCTATCACCACTGCGTCAATGTCTTTCTGCTTTTCGAGCATTTTGCGGAAATCGCGATACTTCTTGGCCTTGGGGAAAAGTTCGTACACCTCAGCAGCAAATTCATCGTCCACATCACACAATGCCACGATGTTTTCGCCGGGCTGCTCTTTAGGAACGTATTCTTTCTCCTCATTCAGCTCAAATCCCGCAATTTCAAGTAGATTCCTTCTACCCATGCCGCCGATGCCGACACCGGCAACGTTGAGCTTTTCACTTGGGGGGGTATAAACGGGGCGCCTTCTCGGAACACAGCCGGGAATAATCGCAAACGCCATCGCCGCAGCCGCGCCGCCCATAAAATCACGCCGAGAAATCTGCCCACTCTTCTGCTCCTTCATACTATTACTCCACAATAAAAAATAAGTAATTTCCTCAAAGTTCCATCCCCAATTACAAGGTCCAACCCTCTCGATACGGAGGCTGAATAAGTTCATTTGCCCGTTCGCTGTTTTTGAACCTCATGTTTTCGCCATCCCATTCAAGCTTTCTGTCCTTTACTCGCATTGCGGCGACGCCCAGTAATACCATTTCAGTGAGCGGGCCGCCGTAATCGAAGTTTGAGCTGGCAGGCTTTCCGTCCTTACAGGCGCGGACCCAGTCCTGCTCGTGGCCGAGGTCGCCCTCTTTGACCCGCGGTATTGTTTTGGGCGGGAGCTTGTACTCTCTCATCTTTGACTCCGGTACAATCCGCAATCCAGAGGCACCATGAGAGTCGTGCATGATGGCGGCCTTTTCGCCGATGAGAATGGCGCCGTTATTACCCGTTCTTCTGTTAGGCTCAAAACACTCGGGGATTGGCGGTTTTAGCCGGCCATCGTACCAGGTCAGCTTAACGGGAGACATATCTCCACGTGCAGGGAACTCGTAACGAACGATGGAAGCTCTGGGAAATGTTTCAGAGCTTTCCTCTGGTTTCCAATGGGTGGTGGTTGCCTGGATATTTATCGGATGGCCTAATTTAAGGGCCCAAAATGCAGGGTCGAGTATATGACAGCCCATATCGCCCAGCGCACCGCATCCGAAATCCCACCAGCCGCGCCACGTCATTGGGCAGTAAATAGGATGATAAGGTCGATACTTTACGGGGCCAAGCCACAGGTCCCAGTCCAGTGTGGAAGGTACCGGTGGCGTATCTTTTGGCCTCGCCATTACCGGGAAGGTCGACCAAGGGTTTCCCCCTGCGGGTCTATCGCTCCAGGCGTGCACTTCTGTAACCTTACCAATAGCACCATCGGCAATCCACTCGCACAGCATACGAATTCGGTCAGAAGAGTGGCCCTGGTTACCCATCTGGGTCTGAACTTTATGTTTTCGAGCGGCCTCTGTTAGCATTCGGGCCTCATAAACAGAATGAGCTAATGGCTTTTCACAAAAAACGTGCTTTTTCATTTTTATAGCCATCATTGCGGCGACGGCGTGTGTGTGGTCTGGCGAGGCTACTATTACAGCTTCGATACTCTTTTCTTTTTCGAGCATTTTGCGGAAGTCACGATACTTTTTGGCTTTGGGATAGGTATTGAACGTGTGTGCTGCCCGCCTGTCATCGACATCGCAAAGAGCGACAATGTTTTCGGTACTAACCGCTCTAATGTCATCGCTACCTCGACCACCCGCACCAATAACGGCGATGTTCAGCTTTTCGCTTGGTGGAGTATGTCCCGGGCCACCGAGGACATGTCGTGGAACAATAGTGAATGCGGCGGCAGCGGCGGCACCACGCACAAAATCCCGTCGAGAAATCCGACCGTTTTGCTGCTTCCCGGAGCAGCTCGACCGTCCTAAGCTCACTATCGAAGGACTTTCCCGATTTTTCACATTACTACTCCTTAATAAATTAAGAGGATATCATAAAAAGTTGAGTTCGTTAATTCAATGCAAAAAATGCAAAAGTCAAGGTAACTTGACCAGCCAGATGTTGCGGTATGCCACGGGTCCATGGTCACCCTGCAGCACAAGCGGCCCTGTTGTTTTTTCGTTCTCGTAGGGGCTGGCACGGGTCGGCCCGGTTACTTCCACGTTTTCGTGTACTAATTTGCCGTTGTGAATGACCTTTTCAAACCGAGCATTGGCGATTTTTTTACCGCTTTTGTCAAATCGTGGGGCCCGGAATATGACATCGAAACTTTGCCACTGTCCCGGCGGCAGGGAGGCGTTTACCCGCGGTGGATGACCTTCATATCCTTTGGGTTTTCTGTTTTCGTCCCAACGCTGATAGATACCACCGCAATCGGAGAACCTCGGTTTCCTCACGCCCCAACTGTCAAGTATCTGAATCTCGTATCTGCCCATGAAATATACGCCTGAGTTAGAGCCTCTTGGCACCATGAATTCAATATGTGCCTTGACATCACCAAATTCTGCTTTGCTGAATAGATACACGGTTTGGCCTTTGGCCCCATTAACCATAACGCCATTGCCGGGCTTAGTGGTAATAAACCTTTTGTTTTTTGGATTCATAGTTGCTTCACCAACAATCTGCCAGGTGCCGGTGTTCTCACGCCAGGCGGAAAAGTCCTTCCCCGTCAGTTGAATTTTCGCTTCACCTTTCGACACATTAGCTGCTTGCTTTACAGAATCTGTGCAGGCCGAGATGGTCAGAGACAAAACCAAGGCAGATACAGCTATGATGATATTGCCGCTGTTAATAAAGAAACAATACTTTCTGTTTTTCACCTTCTGTTTGCTCCTTAATTATTTAATCTCGTTTATCAGTTCCTGCGCCCGCTCACGCAAGGAATCACTTTTTGTAGTTTTGAGCACCTTTTCTAAGGCGGCTTTGGTTTTATCAGGATTGCTCTGGCATGTGGACTCTGCGATTTTAACCACGGCTGCTCCTGCTTCCTGCTGCAGGTCCTCATTATCCAGATATGCAGCAGCCATTTCCAGCGATTCAACTCCTTCTATATTCGCCAAAGCTGACAGAACCATTTTCTTTTCATCTGCATTCTCTGCCAAGTCCATTGCTCGCCTGTACGTTTTTATCGTCTCTTCAGCCGAACGGTCGCTGTCAAGCCCAATCAGGCGCACATAGCCCCGCAGAGCCAGCACCCTGTGTATTTCATTGTCGGAGGTCTGTGCTACTTTAAGCAGGTCTGCTGCCGGGGCGGCATTCGGCCAGTCGCTCAAGGCCCGCGTAGCTGCGGTCTGCACTTCCGCGTTGTCGTCCTCTAAAGCCGTTCGCAACACGCTAAGAGCGCGGCTGTCCCCTATACCTCCAAGTACCCTCAGCAGCGCACATCGGACCTTGATATCTTCGACGGAATCAATCACGTCCAAGACAGCAGTAGTGCCAGCGTTTTCGCCCAGTCCCTCCGAGGGGCGGGGTTCGCCAACAGATTTGCGGGCCACGGAAACCACCGTTTTCTCGGCTTCTTTTAATTCAGCTTCGCTTTTGGTATTTATCAGGATGTCAACCAGGGCCGGAACATGCTCTGGTTTTGCTATATCCCTTAAAACTTTAATTGATTCCAGCCTTACGTTGTAATCCGGGTCTTGCGCAGTTTTCCGTAAAGTTTGTAAGGCTTTACTTATATTACGCTCGCCTATACTACGAATCAGTTCAACTTTGACTTTAGGGTCAGCGCGTGAGGGTTCCCGCAAGGTGGGGTCCCAAATATGCTCCACAATTGTTTCATTAACGCCTGAACTGCTCAAACGATAGAGGCTCTCGCGGGCGGTTTGGCGTTCGATACCATCTGTGACTGCCGCTGTCTGTGCCAGCAAAACGACGGTTGAAGCGTCTCCCAATGATGCCAGCGCTTTCAAAGCTGCTATCCGAATAGCCTCATCTTCGGCCTTTGTAGCCGTGACAACCACAGGCAAAGCAATGTGGTCGCCACGGTCGGCCAGGGCCGACAGCAGCTGCACCTGCCCCGCAACTGAAAGATTCGGCAGCTCTGCAGCTACAGCCTGTGTTGCTTCTGTCCCAGGTATTCGTCTTACAAGACTAATCGCTACGGCCCGCATTGCCGGCTCATCACCTTTAAGAACATCGACGACGAGTTTGACCGCATCTTCCGGCGCTGCGGCAACTAAACCTACCAGGGCAGCAGAACGAATTGGAGTTGACTCGGCCGGGGTGTACAATTCCTGGTAAATGGCTTTTGCTGCATTTTTATTTCCTGAGGCTACAAGCCTGTCGGCACAAGCCAGGCAGGCATCAGCCAGAACCATGTGCCAATCACCTGAGGCTTGCCTCAAAGCATCACCCAGTTCCGCAGCGGCGGTCGAACCTGCGATTTTGCCCAGTGCCGCTGCTGCCGCCTGTGCAACTTCTCTGTTGGTGTCACTCAACAGCCCGCTTAGCGGCACCACCGCTGCTTCGCCGCCACGCTCACCCAGCGAGTTGATTATCCCAACCTTCACTTTGCCGCTGGTTTTATCTAAAGCGTTGCACAACGCCTCATCAACTACCGCTCCTGGTATCCGCTCAAGGGCGTATCGTGCCATATCCGAGGTTTCTGGTTGAGTCAGCATCACAGTCAAGGTTGGCACGGCCTCTTCGGTACCGATAATGCTCAACCGTTTGCAGATGAACTGCTTACTGGCCAACGTAGCATCCGAGCGGAGAAACCCCAGCAGGCTTTTCTCAAATTGTTTGAGAAGCTGGGTTGAATCGTACGATTCACGAATAATATCTGTCAGCTTAGTAAGATTCTCTCGGCTCTGACCGAATTCGTAGGTGGCAATTTCCCCCAGCAGCTCATCCAATGACACTGGCTTACAGCCCTTTCGCATACGAACTTCAGTTGCGGTTGGGAAATCCCCGGGAACTTTCTGTGTAACCTCTCCGGTCGCCGCCCATTCGGCACCTCGTTGGAATGTTACGATAAAACCGACGCATTCCACAGCAGGCAAAGGAGGTTCTTTCACGTGGCCCAGCGTTGTATGAAAGACCCTACCTTTACCGTAATTAACTGTAAACAAAACGGGCTCGTGCTCGCCGGTGCCAGCTTTGGCAGGGTCAGAGTATGCGGTCGCAAGGACAGTTAGGTTTTTAGCCGGGCCACGAAGTTCGGCGTAAAGTTCGTCTTTGGCGTGCATCCATTTCTCAGGCAAATCCCTGGTAATCGGGTGGTTACTGTTACGGGTTACAACCTGAAACGGATGTTGTGGTCCGTGGGAGCCTGCTTTTCCGGGTGAATTATCGAAAACAACCTTCCCATCTCGCCAGCGAACCATAGGGCCAGATTTTTCATTTCGGCCGCCCCATCCTCCAAGACCGATTATTTCATTATATTGCTTCCATTGGGGGAAGGAGTTATTTGCCGAATGGTAGACGACGACCCCACCGCCGGACTTGACGTATTCAACAAACGCCGTCTTTGTCTGCTCAGACCAGCCTTGTCTGTCGTATCCGTCGTAGTCAAGCACTACCACATCATAGCTGGCAAAATCGGGCTTGAAATTCTCTATACCCTCGTTGCCAAGTGGGCTTGTGGCAATATCAACTTTGAACAGAACTGTCTGTTCCAGTAATTGCTTCAAAATCGGACTGCTTACCTTCCAGTCGTGCCACGGATTGGTTTGGCCGGTTACGATAAGCGCCTTCAAGCGCGCTGTATCCGCCGCTGCTGATGAAGTTTCCCCCACCAGAGCGAAACAGAAAACAACAAATAATGCGGCAATTAAAACTTTGACCCAGCGATTCATGGTTTTCCCTCTCTCGATTTTTTACAGTTTATTATTTTGTTGCATATACTCTTTTTGATTCTCTTACAAGTGCCACGGGCTGCGCATCGCGTTGCCTAACAGACGCGTCGCGGTTGAATCACCAATTATCTCTTCGGTATCGGGATTAAAGCGTATCTTGCGTCCCAGCAGCATAGCAATCTGTCCTAAATGACCCGGCGTAACAGAGCGGTGCGCAATCTCACACGGCGTTATCGTCGTACCACGGCTCTTTATGCAGTCCAGAAAGTTACGACAATGGCCGGGTGAATGAAACAGATGTATCTCGCCAGGTCCAAACTTCTCATTAAGTAGCTTCTTTGGATGCGCATCTATTTGCCCACGATTGACCCAGACCCATCCATCTTTGCCGAGCCACTTTGTCCCGTCACGGATATCACCGTATCCTCCGGCTATAATGGCCGTAATATCCTTAATGTATTTGGCTGTCAGACGATATCTTATTGGGGTGTTCCATAAACCGTCTTTCGGATATCTGCCGTGGCCCTCAATCTCGTAAGGGCCGGTATAGTCGAATCCTAAGCCCCAGTGGGCAATGTCAAGGTGGTGGCCAATCCAGTCCATTAGCTGACCACCGCCGTAGTCAAGGTGCCATCGCCAGTTCTTGTGCACTCGTGCAGGACAGTACGGCTCATAGGGTGCAGGCCCAATCCAAAAGTCGTAGTCGAGTTCCTTAGGTGGTGGACATATCCCTTCCTGCCCCCTGGTTCCACCGTAATCAGCATGACCAGCAGGCAGTCCCACCTCAACTCTGTGGACTTTGCCGATTCGGTTGTTCAATATAAGCTCGCAGGCAAAGCGAAAGTTTGACTCCGACCGCTGCCAGCTACCGGTCTGCCAGACTCTACCGTATCGCTTCACAGCCTCGCACATCGCCCGACCCTCATCGAAACTGTGCGAAAGCGGCTTTTCGCCGAAAATATCCTTGCCGGACCTCGCCGCTTCTATAGCTGGTATCGCATGCCAATGGTCAGGCAAACCGAGCGAGACCGCATCAATATCATCGCGCGCCAACAGGCTACGAAAATCATGATATGCGGCACAATCCTTGTTCTCGTAGTAATCATTCACAATATTGACTGCGTCTTGTAGATGATTTTTGTCTATATCACAAACCGCAACGACTTGGCAGTCCTTTTCAACAAGGAAGGATTCCATATTGGTTGTTCCCTGCCAGCCCACGCCGATGCAGCCAATAGTAATTCGTTCACTCGGCGCAACACTGCCGGCTTGCCCGAGAGCCGATGAAGGAACGATGTACGGAAAGCTTATCACTCCTGCAGCGGTGCCGACAGCTCTTTTGAGAAACTGACGGCGATTAATGTTTTTCTTCTGCGATATAAGCAACTGTCCCTGCAGTTTTGGTTTCTCCATCTCATTCTTTTTCAAACGCCGCATCAAAGGCAACCCTCGAAGGCTTAAAATCAATCTTTTTGACAAACAGCCGTTGACAAGGATATGCCCCTATCCAATCCAAACCCAGCGATGCCGTCTTATCAACCGCCTCGTAAAACGTAAACCGGTTAAACGTCCACGCCTGCATCCCCAGCCGCCATCCGTCATAAACATCCGTCGCCGGATGACACTTTAGCGGGATTTCCTGCGACCTCACAAATGGGCTCAAAAACGCAACCATTACCGGCAACAAAACCACCAATGCTACCCTTCTTTGATATATCTTAAATCCCCCAACACAACCAAAATATAGTCCATCAACAACTACAAATTCCATCCCTGACGATACTGACGGTGGACGAATTCATTTGCCTCAGGCATATTGGTTACCTCCATGTTCAGCCCATCCCAATTCAACTTCTTTCTCGTACGAATGGCAATATTGCCTAACAACACCATTTCGGTCAACGGCCCGGCGTAGTCGAAATTGGAACCTGGCGGTTTGCCGCCTTTACAGGCCTCAATCCACTCTTTGTAATGGCCGATTGACCTGGGAAGAGTTTTCGGCGGACGCTTGTATGCTTTCATCTTTGTCTCAGGTATCAGCCTTGGGCTACCACCCATATGGTTGCTCATGATTGTACCTTTGTCACCTACAAAAAGCACACCGCCTTCTTTATCACCCATCTGCCGCCCCCTCTCCAGCTCCTTCGGCCGAGCAGGCTTCTTTCCGCCGTCATACCAGGTCAGCCTAACAGGCGGCACATCATCTCGGACATCGAATTGATAATGTATGATAGAGAACTTGGGGTAAGTTTCAGAATTCACCTTTGTCGATCTGGCTTTCACGCTCGCCGGGTACTTCAGTTTCAAGGCCCGGAAAACCGAATCGAGACTATGGCAGCCCATATCCCCTATCGCCCCTGTTCCGAAATCCCACCAGCCACGCCATTTGACCGGCAAATAACACGGATGATAGGGTCTCTCTGGTGCTGGGCCAAGCCACAGGTCCCAGTCCAGCGTGGCCGGCACTGGCGGTGTATCCTTGGGCCGACCGATGCTCGCAACAAACCAGCCCCCAGGCCTGTTAGACCAGACGTGCACCTCGCGCACAGGACCGATAGCCCCGTCCCATATCCATTCACATATCAGGCGAATTCCCTCATCGGAGTGGCCCTGGTTTCCCATTTGGGTAGCGACCTTGGCCTTGCGGGCCGCCTCAGTGAGCATACGGGCCTCATAAACCGTATGTGTCAACGGTTTTTCGCAGTACACATGCTTGCCCATCTTGATCGCCATCATAGCAATTACCGCATGCGTGTGGTCCGGTGTGGCTATCACCACCGCGTCGATGTTCTTTTCTTCTTTTTCCAGCATTCTGCGGAAATCGCGGTATTTCCTAGCCTTGGGGTAGAGATTGAAGACCGGCGCCGCATATTCCTCATCCACATCACATAGCGCGACAATGTTTTCACTACTGACCTCATCTATATCGCGTGCCCCTTGCCCTCCAACACCGATACCGGCTATATTGAGCTTTTCGCTCGGCGGGGTATGGCCAGAGCCTCCCAAAACATGTCGTGGAACAATCGTGAAGGCGGCAGCAGCAGCGGCGCCGCGCACAAAATCACGCCGGGAAATCTGCTCGCTTTGTTGCTTGGCGGAGCAGCTCGACTGTCCTAAGCTCACTGTCGAAGGACCTTCCCCATCTTTCATATTACTATTCCTTTAATGAACGAGGATATTATAAAAAGTTGAATTCCTTAATTCAACGCTCATTCTTTTTCAAACGCCGCATCAAAGGCGATTTGCGATGGTTTGAAGTCCGCCCTCTTGATGTACTCGCAGGCTTCCCTGGCTCCATGTTCGCGGTCCATTCGGCTGTCTTCCCACTCGATCGAAAGAGGACCCTGATAGCCGATATCATTGAGGGCGACAATGATTTCCTCAAAGTTGATATTACCATGGCCTATCGAGCGGAAATCCCAGTAGCGACGTGGGTCTGCAAACTCCGTATGGCCACCGAAAACTCCCACTGTGCCGTCACCGTGCCCCCACCAGACATCTTTCATATGAGCATGGAAGATTCGGTCCGGGAAAGTACGGATAAACTTGACGTAGTCCACGCCTTGGTAACCGAGATGACTTGGGTCATAATTGAAACCAAAGGCCTTGTGGTTTCTAACGGCTTTAAGGGCACGTTGTGCCGAGGCGATATCAAATGCAATCTCCGTCGGGTGAACTTCGAGAGCAAACTTTACGCCCACGTTCTTAAAAGCATTAAGGACAGGCCTGAACCTTTTTGCGAAATCCCTGTAACCTGCCTCAATTGCCTCTGGCGTAAGCGGTGGAAACGAGTATAGCAGATGCCAGATTGAACTGCCTGTGAAGCCGTTGACCACTTTCACGCCAAGTCGCTTGGCCGCCTTAGCAGTGTCAATCATTTTTTGGGCCGCTCTCCTACGAACACCTTCCGGGTCTCCGTCGCCCCAGACATCTTCAGGCAGGATTGCTTTATGACGCTGGTCAATGTTATCACAGATTGCCTGACCAACCAGGTGTGACGAAATCGCAAACACTTTAAGGCCGTGCTTTTTCAACAACTCTCGCTTGGCCTTGCAGTAGCTCCTGTCTTTCAAGGCCTTGTCCACCTCGAAGTGGTCGCCCCAGCAAGCCAGCTCTAAGCCATCATATCCCCAGCTTGCCGCTTTTTTTGCCAATTTTTCCAGTGGCAAATCCGCCCACTGCCCGGTAAAAAGTGTTACAGGTCTGGCCATTTTTATCCTCCTGATGAATAAGAGTTTAATGTGATTTTCGGTATTAGTTATAGGCTTCTGTTTAGCTTTTGCCCTTCTACTTTTTCATCTTGGTCCATTTCTGGCGACTTTTGGTGCTAGCCAGAACGGTATCTATAAAAAGCATACCTCGAAGGCCATCATCAACGTCAGGAAAATCCAGTGCCAGTTTATCCGGCTTCTGTTTCGTCAATTTGGCACGAATCGTATCGGCGAAGTTGCAGTAAATGTTAGCAAAAGCCTCAAAGAAAGCTTCCGGATGGCCGAAAGGCAGGCGTGTAGCACGAGCTGCTGCAGGGCTCTTGGCGCCAACATAGTCGTTTCCGCGCCTCCACACCTGCACCGGGCCGTTAGGTTCCTTGACATATAGATAGTTCGGGTGCTCCTGGTGCCATTCCAGAGCTTTCTCTTCGCCGTAAATCCAGATAGCAAGGTTGTTCTCTTCACCGATTGAAACCTGGCTGGCGTGAAGAATACCCCTTGCGCCGTTATTAAAGCGAAGCAGGCAGTTACCGTCATCGTCAAGTCGCCGACCCTTGACGAAAGTCGTAAGGTCAGCACAGATATGGGTAATCTTCAGTCCCGTAATATATTCTGAGAGATTTTCGGCGTGCGTGCCGATATCCCCCATACAGCCGGCGCCGCCACTTTGCTTTGGGTCGGTCCGCCAAGCAGCCTGCTGATGACCGGTTCTTTCCAGCGGCGTAGCCAGCCAGCCCTGCGGATACTGCACCACAATCTTGCGAATCTTACCCAAATCGCCCTGCCGAACTATATCCCTCGCCAGCTTAACCATAGGGTAGCCTGTGTAATTGTGCATTAGTCCAAACACCTTACGGAACCGCTTGACGATTTTTTGCAGTTCCCTGGCCTCTTTTACGTTGAACGTCATTGGTTTTTCGCACATCACATTGAAGCCAGCATTGAGAAGGTCCATCGCGATGGGGAAATGCCAGTTATTCGGCGTGGTAATTGAGACGAAATCGACCCTTTCACCCTCCGGCAGCTTAAGCTCTCGCTCTATCATCTCCCTGTAAGTGCGGTATACACGCCTATGGTTGAGGCACAGCTGTCGCCCCATTTGCTTGGATTTGCGTGGATTGATGTCGAATGCCCCGCCTATCAACTCTATCCCGCCGTCCATACGGGCCGCCTTACGGTGTACCTCACCAATGAATGCTCCCGGTCCCCCGCCAATCATTCCCATCTTCAGTTTTCGGTTAAGTTTCATACCTGCCCCTTTCAACAAAAAGCACCGCCTCCTGCAGAAGGCACATAAGACCAAAAGAACTTAGGCTAATAAAAATCCGGTACACCAAATTTTGAATTAACAACAGTAGTAAAATATAGGTTTTGAGTCCGCTGATGTCAACTATCGGTTTTCAAATGTAATATTTTCTTTGTGGAAAACACCCCTCAACTACTGCTTAGCCATCCGGAAAAAGCGGAAACAGGGGATGGGTAATAGCTAATAATCGAAAAATTTCTTGCCGATAAAATAATATTTGGCAGAAATCTGTTTGAATGACAAAACTATCTTACATAAAATCCGATGCTACTCTGCGAAGTAGCTCCCTGCTCTGCGAAGCTACGCAGGGCGAAGCAAAGTCGCTACGTAGCACGAGCGAATTGTTGTCGAATATTTCAAAGGTCTAAAAATGTATATTATACCAGCAATTGATTTACGAAACGGCAAATGTGTCAGACTTATCCAGGGTGATTACCACCGCCAGATAATCTACCACGATGACCCCGTCAAGCAGGTGAAGGAATTCAGCTCGGCCGGAGCAGAGTGGGTGCACATTGTCGATTTGGATGGGGCCAAGGTCGGCAAACCTGTCAATACTGATACAATATCAGCCATAGCAGCTCTTGGGCAGTTCAAAATCCAGGTTGGCGGCGGATTGCGTGAGGAAGCTTCCATAAAACAATTGCTCAGTATGGGTGTAGAGAGGGTGATAATAGGAACTAAAGCCGTGATTGACTTCGAGTGGTTTGGTGAAATGGCTGAAAAATTCAGCGGTAAAATTGCACTCGGCATTGATGCGAGAGGGTCTAAGGTAGCCACTCACGGCTGGACAAAAGACAATTCTCAGCATTTATTAGAGTTCGCAACCAAAGCGGCGAAATTACCACTGGCGGCAATAATATATACTGACATTACCAAAGACGGTATGATGGCAGGGCCAAACCTCGAGCGAACAAAGACGCTGGCCGAGGCAGTGCGGATTCCTGTTATCGCCTCGGGTGGTGTAAGAGAGATAGCCGATATTAAAAAGCTGGCTGAATTGGGGGTTGAAGCGGTAATAATCGGCAGAGCTTTATACGAAGGCACGCTAAGTCTCTCAAACGCAATAAACGCAGCAAAATAGCTGTCATTGGCAGCGTTTCTCCGCCGTTTATTGCGAAAAAAAGCTGCATTTGGGAAGGGTACAGATTGTCCATTTTTAAGCGCCAAAAAAGGTTAAAATTTGGTTGAAAATTCGGGTTGGATGTGTTATAGTGCAAATAGAGGGGACAAATTGACGAGGTAAATATGGAAAGAAAGACGGAGAAATGCGGAAATATCACCGGCTGGCAGTTACTTCTTTTGCTGCTGATAACATCCCTAATGACTACTGCGGTAGAAGCTGCTACCGGTGAGGTGGATGTTAGCATCGTTTATCAGGAGCTTGAAGGTTTTGGGGCCAGCGGCGCCTGGTATGAAAACTGGCTGCTGGGATATCCTACTCTTGAAAGGAACGAACTCTATGACATCCTATTCGACCAACTGGGCCTTGATATTTACAGGTTACGAAACGCTTACGACCAGGGCTCCGGCGGCGCCGACTACATAGAGGACTCGGGTCAAATTGTCGCAGCCGCGAAGGCCCGCAATCCATCATTAAAGATTATGATTTCCTCCTGGTCACCACCGGGTTATCTCAAAAGCACCGGAGATACATACACCTACAACGGAACGCTTGCAGGTGGCCCCAGTAGTTATGTTTATACCGACTTTGCAAATTGGTGGTATAACAGCCTGACAGATTTTTCCAATCACGGCATAAATGCTGACTATGTGAACATGCAAAATGAACCTGACTTTTCACCTGGACCGCCACCCAAACCAGAGTGGGATTCGTGCAGATTCAACCCAACTGAGAACTCAACCTTCGCAGGCTACCAAGAGGCCTTTCAAGCCTTGTACGCTAAGTTGAACAGCGAAATGCCGGATCACCCAAAACTTCTGGTGCCGGAAGCTGTGGGTATAAATGCCTCCAAGAGTTATATAGACGTACTAACTGAAACTGACAAGTCCAATGTTTACGGCTATGCCCATCATCTTTACGGTGACGGCGACATGGCAAGCTTTGCCGCATCGTACGGCTACAAGCCGCTGCTGCAGACAGAATACTCAGCCGGCGCAAGCACCTTCACTGACGCAATGAATCTGGCGATTTTGATGCACAACTCTCTCACTATTGAGAGCGTCTCAGCATATCTGTACTGGGAGTTGTTCTGGGAAGACCCTAAGGGCCTTGTGTCACTTATCGATCCCTGGGGGTCCGCTACTTATACAATCAACCCCGTTTATTATGCCTTCAAGCATTACGCTGCATTTACCGACCCCGGCTGGCATCGCGTCAAGGCCTCGACCAGTTCGAGCTACCTGCGCATCTCGGCGTTTAAGAGCGCCGACAATACCAAGCTGTCAATTGTAATCATCAACGTCTCGACGATCGGCGGTATCTTGTTATCATCACTTTCATTTGACGGCTTTTCGCCGGTCAACTCGGAGGTATATCGAACCAGCGAAACAGAAAATACAGAGTATATCGGCACTTTCGATGGGTCACTGCTGCTGCCCCACCAGTCAATCACCACAATCAGTCTTACGGGCAGCTCCCCACCTGCAATCTGTGCCGAGGTCCTGGCCGGAGGCTACAGGCTGGCCTCAGATATCAGCGGTGATTGTTATGTCGACTACCGGGACCTTCAAATAATAGCCGATTACTGGCTGTATGCGGATTGTGAGACGTATAACGATTGCGAAGGGGCCGATCTTGAACCATCGGACGATCCAGACGGTGACGTTGACTTCTTTGACTTCGGCACATTTGCACCGCAGTGGATGCAGTGTAACGACCCCCAAGACGCGAACTGCACGCCAAACTGGTAAATATGGGAGGAAAAACATAGTGAGCACAAAAGTGCAATGGTAGAAGTTAAGCCAACACAATTTAGATGCCTCTCGATTTTGGTGATTTTGACATTATTCTTGGTTCCGACCCCGGCGGCTATTGCCGAAAATCTCTTAACCAACCCCGGCTTCGAGTCTGGAAATACTTCAGGATGGACAGACTGGGGCTGTGACCTGATGGCTACGACGAGTCCGGTACATACCGGCAGCTACAGCGGATTAGCATCTGACAGAACAGAGTCGTGGCAGGGGCCCGTACAGTCTGTACTTGGTGATATGGAAGATGGCAAAACATACAGAATCTCCGGCTGGATCCGCCTGCAAAATGCTGATAGTAGCTCGATAGGCCTAACTGTACAACAAACAGACTCTGGTGGGACAGATTACCATTCCATACATTGGTCGACGGGATACGACGACCAATGGGTTCAGCTATCCGGATATTTTACTCTTAATGTAACTGGTTCACTCAGCGCGTTGGACGTCTATTTTGAGGGGCCGGCAGCTGATGTAAATTTCTATCTCGATGATGCAGAAGTAGTGGATGTTAACGACTGGAAAGCTGACGCCAATGACAGAATCGAGCAGATACGCAAAAGAGATGCACAGATTACCATCGTCAATAGTCTCGGTTATCCGGTAAGTGATGTTGATGTGCAGATAAACCAGATTAAACATCGTTTTGCCTTTGGCTCGGCGATAAGCCAGTATCAGATGGATAACACAGATTACCTGAATTTCTTCAAGGACCACTTTGAGTGGGCGGTGATGGAGAACGCCTCGAAGTGGTATTCAAACGAGGAGGAGCAGGGTGATGTGAACTATGCGCCCGCGGACATAATTTACAACTGGTGCCAGACGAACGGAATCATCATACGAGGCCACTGTGTATACTGGTGCGTCGACGATTACATTCAGCCTTGGGTCAAGGCCCTCGATACTGCGGGCTTGCAGGCGGCGGTGGAAAGCCGAATGAATAGCGCGGTTAACCACTTCAAGGGTAAGTTTGTGCACTGGGACATCAATAACGAGATGCTTCACGGCTCATACTTCCAGGATAGGCTGGGGCCTTCCATCCGTCCGTGGATGTTCCAGGCGGCCCATGCGATTGACCCCAACTGCCTGCTGTTCGTAAATGATTACGAAGTCGTTTCCGGCGGCAGCCAGACCGATGCGTATAAGGCGCAGATTCAGGGCCTTATAGATGATGGTGCTCCAGTACATGGCATAGGTGCGCAGTGTCATTTTTGGGGCAGCTCGGTCGAACCGCTGACAGTCTACGACCGGTTGGAGAGCCTGGCAGAGCTGGAACTTCCAATATGGTGTTCAGAGTACGACTTCGCAGCGACGGACGAAAACGTTCGCGCGGATGGTATAGAGAGATTTTATCGCATGGCATTCAGTCACTCGGCAGTCGAAGGTATCTTGATGTGGGGCTTCTGGGAAAACGCACACTGGCGTGGCAACTGCCACATTGTCAACGCTGACTGGTCACTCAACGCAGCGGGGATACGTTACGAAGCGCTGATGGATGAATGGACAACAGATGTCAATTGTATTACAGACCCGAATGGGCAGGCTAATTTCCGAGGATTTCACGGCACTTATGAAATCACACTTACCCCTGCTTATGGGGCTCCCATTATAAAAACGATACAGTTGGAGCCCGGCCCAGACACTGCACAATTTATTCTTTCCATTACCTGTCCCTGCGACTTTGGGCCGGATGGCGATGTAGACTTTGAAGATTTTTGCGTCTTGGCTGAAACCTGGCTAAGCGAACCCGGCCAGCCTCACTGGAATTCTGCTTGCGACATCTCGGACCCCAATGATAATGTCATTGATGAACGAGACCTAGCGGTCTTCACCGACTGCTGGCTGGCAGGAAAATAACAGAAGCCAAAAATACTCTGGCGCAAAATCCACATTCCCGCTCCCACCAAAATTACACAGAATAATTCCTGCGAAAAAGTTTGCAATAAAGCCCTGTTGCGATTAGCATTACACGACAAATACATTTTACAAGCAAGAGCGCATATGGGCGAATGGATGGATTATAGAGCTTGCCGGAGGATTTTGGTTAGCACCCCTTGTTCGGTTATTTATAAGTCAAATAAGCTTTAACCAGATACTCGATTAAAGGAATGTATATGAGTAACGAACCCCAAAAACTATCTGTTAGAGAAAAAATCTCATACGGTTTTGGAGACCTTGCTTCAGTGCTTTACTGGCAGACCTTCATGCTCTACTTTACCTATTTCTACACAGACGTGTTTATCATCCCGGCCGCTACAGCAGCTACACTGTTTCTTGTAAGCCGAATTTGGGACGGCTTCAATGACCCGATGGTGGGTATGATTGCCGACCGCACAAAAACCCGCTGGGGAAAATTCCGACCCTATATACTCTGGCTTTGTGTGCCGTTCGCGATTGTCGGCGTGTTTACTTTTACCGTCCCCAATTTTGGGATGACAGGAAAAGTTATCTGGGCTTATATCACGTTTAACGCCATTATGATGCTGTACACGGCCATCAACATTCCCTATACGGCATTGCTCGGCGTTATCTCGGCCGATTCAAAAGAGCGCACTACGGTCTCTTCCATGAAGTTTATCTTTGCCTTTGGCGCGGGAATCATCATCTCCGCCACTTTGCTGCCCATGGTAAAATATTTTGGTAGAGGGGATGAATCAATCGTTAATGCTAAGATCAACAATCAAATCATCAGCATTAACGAAGCTGGAAAAGGAAATGCGAGAATTATTTTATCTGCGGAAGATTCTGAGGGACTTTCCGGTAAATTGGAATTCGGATTTAGAGTCAATCCGGCTAATAGTAATTTTCCTATCCTTGTTCATCCAATAAGCGATATTAAACTAAAGTCCGGTTTTAACACACATCTAATTGATATTTCCGGCATCTTTAAAGGAAATGGCGAGAGCCCGTTTGAGTATACGGTTGAAAACCAAAATGAAAATGTAGTAGAAGTTGAACTCAAAGAAAAAACGCTGTTGGTTAAAGAAAACCGAGTTGGAAATGCAAAAATCAATTTAAAGGCTACAGATAAGAGTTGGGGAAGTAAGACCATCAGCTTTTATATTGATGTGATTGCGAAAGGGAACCATGAGCCGCTTATTAAGGATTTAATGAATGATTTCAAGTTAAAGAGTGGTTTTGGAAAAGAAGAAATTGACTTATCTAAATTCAT
>CAZTWR010000004.1:0-24311 GCA_964618055.1 uncultured Pirellulales bacterium
TCCGCCCTCGCCGGTGGTGATTTGCTTATTCGGATAAAATGCAAATACGCTCATTCGGCCGAATGTGCCAGCCTTTTTGCCGTTTAGTTCCGAGCCTAATGCCTCACAGCTATCTTCGAGAACAATCAGGTTATGTTTTTGGGCGATTTGGCAGATTTTGTCGAAGCCAGCGGGGCTGCCGAAGGCCTCTACCGGAAGGACGGCTTTAGTCTTTTGGGTAATTTTGGATTCGATTTTTGCAGGGTCGATATTGAGAGTTTCCGGGTCAATATCGACGAAGACGGGCTTAGCTCCGGCCATCATAATAGTAGTTGCAGAGGCGATGAAAGTAAACGGCGTGGTAATGACCTCGTCGCCCGGGCCGATTTCCAGAGCCAGGATACATAAAAACAAGCCGCTTGTTCCGCTATTGACGGCGACAGCCCGTTTTCTGCCGATATATTCGGTGAAGGCGTTTTCAAATTCCGGCAGCTTTGGGCCGAGTGAAAGATTAGGGCTGCGCAGCACGGCACAGACTGCTTCGATTTCCTTTTCGGTTATATCCGGCCGGGACAAATATATCCGCATAGAAAAACCCCTTTACTAAGAGAGCACAATGGCTAGGCCATGCCATAGGCAAAGCATAAGTGCGTAAAAACCATATTCTATCGTCTGCGAGTGATAAAACAAAGTATTTTCTCACGCCGACGGTGCTGGATTAAAGTTGCCAAAATTACTTGCAGCGGGGGTAAGCTGACCTTAAAATGCGTTTTTCAAAAGGAGCTTTTGCTTATTTACAAGGGTCTGGATTCCCGCTTCCGCGGGAATGACACATTCAAGGTGAATATATGTTAGCCAGATTGCACAGCGTTACACTGGTAGGAATCGAAGGTGTCGTTTGCGAGGTTGAGGTCGATGTTGCGCGAGGCGGCTTTGAAAAGTCACTAATCGTAGGCCTGCCAGATGCCGCTGTAAAAGAAAGCACCGAGCGGGTCAAAAGTGCGATTATCAATTGCGGCTACAAGTATCCCAAAACCCAGTCGTTAATAAATCTGGCCCCTGCTGATGTCAAAAAGGTGGGGCCGGCCTTCGATTTACCCATCGCACTGGGTATGCTCATCGGGCAGGGCACTCTGGTCAGCTCAGTACTTAAAGATTTTGTTATCATCGGCGAGTTAGCTCTGGATGGACGCGTTCGAGTGGTTAATGGCGTATTGAGTATGGCGATGACCGCCGCTGCAAACGGTTTTAATCGAATGATTGTTCCTTTGGAGAATGCCGAAGAAGCAGCAGTTGTTCAGGATATAGAAGTATATGGCGTCGGCTCACTGGCTCAGGCGGCGGGGTTTCTTTCGGGACAGTTAGCCCTGGAGACAGCAACTATTGATATCGATAAGCTTTTTAACACAGTCTCAAACTATGAGGTTGATTTTGCAGATGTTAAGGGGCAGGAAAGCGTCAAGCGTGCACTGACCATTGCGGCGTCCGGCGGTCACAATATAATGATGATAGGCCCACCCGGAGCAGGTAAGACAATGCTATCGCAAAGACTGGCAACTATTCTGCCTTCATTGAGCCTGGAAGAATCGCTCGAAACAACCTGTATATATTCCTCTGTAGGGCTGCTGGGCAAAGGCAAGGCACTGCTGGCTACTCGTCCTGTTCGGATGCCTCATCACTCAGCCAGCGGCCCGGCTCTGATTGGCGGAGGCACAAACCCGCGGCCGGGTGAACTGTCACTGGCACATTTCGGAATATTGTTCCTCGATGAGTTCGCTGAATTCCCCAGACACATTCTTGAGATGATTCGCCAGCCGTTGGAGGATGGGTTTGTTACAGTCTCACGTGCTAAAGGCACTACCCGCTTTCCTGCTCAATTTATGCTCGTTGCAGCAATGAATCCGTGTCCGTGTGGCTACT
This sequence comes from uncultured Pirellulales bacterium, assembly GCA_964618055.1. GTDB lineage: Bacteria > Planctomycetota > Phycisphaerae > Sedimentisphaerales > Anaerobacaceae > CAYYFT01. Next base: position 1,900 of record CAZTWR010000004.1, read on the forward strand.
TTGGCACAGATGCGAGAAGGTGTAAGTGCACGCCTGGCCAGATTGAGCGATATCTGTCCAAAATATCCGGGCCGTTGGTGGACAGAATTGATATTCATATCGATGTGCCGGCAATAAGTTTCAGCAAGCTGCGTTCAAGGTCGAGCCAACTTGACTCAGCCATGATGAGAGGGGATGTCGTCAGGGCCAGAGATGTCCAGGCAAAGCGATTCAGCAACGACAAGACTATGACAAACGCGAGAATGAGTCACAAGCAGGTTCGAAATTGGTGCGAGCTTGACCAAGCCTGCGAAATGTTGCTCAAGCAGGCGATGACCGAGTTTGGCTTAAGTGCCCGGGCTCACGACAAAATCTGCAAGGTCGCTCGAACCATAGCCGACCTTGCTGGTTGCGAAAACATCCAGCCTGAACATATAGCAGAAGCCATAAGCTACCGGAAACTGGACAGAAAATTATGAACTATCACTGTTCTCCAATTGGTGTGCCTGTCAGATTTGGCAATGTCTCGACGGTTTTACTCTTTACAACACATCAGCCAAGCAGATACTGGCTACAGTACAAAAACCTATAGCACGCAGTATACATCTCGTGGCATTTATTAACTTTTTCAATCTTTCATAAAATATAGGACATTTGTTTTAAAGATTCAATCATGTAAATTCCTATAATATCTTCATCTTGTGTGTTATACCCCATTCCTGATCTCTTCAAACATGATAAAAAAAAATCATGCTAATCAATATTATGTTGGAGCAAAGCTTGGCACAGAGTATACGTGAGGATTGGAATGCCAATATGGTGAAGAAAGAAAGCGAACTAAATTTTCTATATCTAAGCGTGAATCTGGTGGGGCCCGTGTTTGAGATGAACATTTTAGCGTGTCATCTGCCTGTTGAGGTTTTTAATGGCTTGTCTTAATAAACGTGAAACATGTACTTGGGAAATTCCCAGTCTCTCTGCAATTTTTGTTTGTGAGCAACCCTCGAAATAGAATAGTTGGATGATCATTTGCTCTCTTTTACTCAATGTTCCCATAGCTTCTTTTAAGTCAATCTTATCAACTATATTGCGGAGCTCCTTATCTGTCTGACATAGTGCATCTAAAAAACAGGGATAATCAGCGCCGTCAAGAGAACAAAGATTATAAGAACGTCCTACTTCCATAACCTCCATAACAATTTCTGAAGGGACATCAAGTTCCTGGGCAATCTCTGAAATTCCCGGCGAACGCCCAATCCTTGTTGTCAAACACTCTATTGTATCATGGACAATCGAATTCAATTCTTTTAAGCTGCGAGGGACTTTTAGCAACCAACTCTTATCGCGGAAATATCTCTTTATCTCTCCCAAGATACAATGAGTAGCGTAGGTAGTAAATTTAACCCCACGAGATGGCTCATACCTGTCTACGGCATTTATAAGACCAATGGTACCTGCCGATATCAAACTCTCTAATGACCTGCTTCTGTTTATAAATCTACCGGCCAACTTCTTTACCAAATATCTGTGTTGTAAAATCAGTTCTTCCCTAATGTCAGGGTCTTTAGTCTCGTAAAATTCGGCAAATAATTCCTCTGTAGTTTTAGCGGTTTGTTCTGGATAGGGGCACATCCGGCGGATGGGCTTAGCCGCAACGTTATTCATTCTTTACGAGCCTCACTTGGGTACCATCCGGAGATGAGCTGTATTTGACTTCACCCATCAATGTTTTTATAAGTTGAACGCCGAGTCCTACGCCTTCGGTCTTTTCATCGCCGGGTTTTCCCAAATACTCATCAACATTACGGGTATCAAAACCCTTGCCGTTATCTTTGATGACAATCTCAAGTTTTTTAGGATGAATTAGAAAACGTATGTGGATTAGATTTTCCTCTGATGCTTTCTCCTGATATCCATGACGGATTGAGTTAATACACGCCTCGCCTACTGCAACTTTTATATCTTCAATATCATCTACGGAAAAATTCATTCTTTCACCAATGCCAGCAATAGACAGTCGGACAACATTCATGTACTCATCCTTGGCAGGAAGTTTTAATTCTATGGTTTCAGGTTTTAGAGGATTTACTTTATCGTAAGAATTCATAGTGTTACTTTGTTGAACCAATAAATCTTCGCGCAAAGTGCCCCTATTTATAATAAACTAATCGGCACAATCGCCAAAAAACTTTATTTCTTAGGAGGGCTGTTTCCGATAAAAACATCAGCAATTACTGGTTAATTTTATTTTTATCAGACACGTCCGATAAAAACATACATCACCATTAAGCAATTTTATCAACTCGTCTGAATCCAAAAGGAGACTCGAATAACTATGCAACCCAAGAGAAAATTAAGCGGTAATATCTCTGTGAACGACCTTACTGTGGCATTAAGATGTCTTACTTTTAAGAGGACGTGATGATTATATTTGATGCAGTAATTTTAAATATTTGTAGAAACTACGTGCTTTGACAGGGTCTAGATAGATATTGCCATTTTCTTTGTAAACGAGCAGCCCCGCATCGCTTGATTTGTCGATCGCTGCTACACCTTCAATCGTACGGGGAAGAAATAAGCTTAATTTGCCTATCTCTGTGGGACTAAATTTAACTTCTTTCTTCTTCAAATCAACTTCTTTTTTTGAGCCGTAGACCCGCAAAAAGAACCTGATGGAATTAGGGCCTAAGAAAGCTGCAAAAATCTTTCTCGCATCTTCTTTTCCTAATTCAGTCTCTAATGCCCTTAAAGCATTTACAGCTTTTTCTCCTCTTTCGGTTCTTTTATAACTGCCTTCCCTACTCAATTCAATAAGCTGTAATTCTAATAGTTTATTTATGTGCCTTTGTGATTCCTGGAGCTTTGCTTCAGATCTCAATTTTTCAATTTCTGATATATTAGTTTCGGTCCCAAGCAGCTGCAAAAGCCTCCTGCGAAAATAATCTCCTCTCGGAGAAGAAATAGTTTGGTGAAGAGGAGCAATTGTATTGGCGTTTTTAAATATTTCTTTTATGACACGCCCTTCCAGCGAGTTAACTTGTTGCTCCATGTTCATATCCACGACCTTATCTTCATTATTCTTAAACATTATTATCCTCCAGCTCTTCCACAGGCTCGATCTTTTCGCCTGCGAATCTCTTTTTATAAATATCATCTATAATAATACTACATAGATAATCATCTGTAGAATTATTTCCCGTTCTAAAAGAATCAGGTAGACCAATTTGAAGACCAAGGTATACAGCTAAAAATACGGGGTAGATGTTTGGAGGTAGATTTAATAAGGTAGCCAAGGGGCCGGCAAACATTACCAATTCGCCGGGTATGCCTGGAACACCATAACTAATCAATAATACAACAGGAATAGTCAACAGCCACTCTACGAAAGAGACTTTAACACCTAATATTTTAAGAACAACCCCTCCTAATACATAGATACAAATTAGGGTTCCATTAATATTCATGTAACTGCCTACGCCGATTACAAAACGCCGTACGGACGACTTTACCCAAGGAGCATATTTTTTAGTTAAATAGAGATTCAGTGGAGTTGAAATTGACTCTGAACTTGTTGACCAAAGCAAGGGGTAAATCTTTACCCAATACCCTAAGAAGTATTCTTTAATAGTAAATTCTTTGACTCTTTTCCCAGCAAAGTAAACGAGGGTTAAGTGCCATAGAAAACAGGCAATCCCAGTCAATAAAGAACCGAATATATAAATATACACCATTTGCATAGGATTATTTGGATTAAGGTTAAAACCGAACATAGATACTTGATGGAGTACTTCTCCCATTCCTTCCTCAAGCTCTATCTGCTCATTAAGATGTGTGGGTAATCCGTAAATATAGGCTCCGATAGCTAACATAAACAAAGGAATCAGTGGCAGGAAATATCGAGCACCGATTTCGACACCTCCCAAGGTCTTCTCCAGCACATTGAAAATAAAACGTATCTTTGTAGAAATAAAAGCCACTGCTACAGATAAATACATCGCCCAGAAATAAGTGCTATGCAAAGCCATCTCCCCCAGAGAACGAAAGGTTTCTTGTAATGCTTGCAAAAATGAAGGAGCGCGTTCCGGCATAAAAGGAAAGCCGAAGACCAGGACGGTAAAAATTATTGCCCACAAACATGCCAAAACTTTTCTAAACAAATACCATTTTATAACATATCCTCCAAACCGACTTTCGCTGCGCGTAAGAAACATCCTTGCTAAAGAGGGAGCCAAGATTATGAAGATTACGCCTGGAGCGATAAAAGCATATCCATCTACAAAGTTAGAGATAATGGTGTTGATGTAGTCTGAAAAGACTTGAGAATATTTTGCAATAAAAATTCCGCTGACAAAACCTAATACAGTTGTTAAAATTAAATACTTCTCGAACCAATCACAACACCTGCCGAATATATCCGCTGCTTTTTCTAAGCCCATTTTCATGTCAGCGCATGCTCCTGTTCTTGCTCTTTCCATCAGCCTTTGCATTTTCAGCGAGAGGGGGATTGTAGCTTTCACTTAAAATTTTCCAACAACTATCTATTATCCATCCCATTCTTTCCTCTTTCTTTTGTTTGTCCTTTTGTAATTAAAATTAGCAGGTTAAGCTGTATATTGCTCTTACGAGCAGCCCAACGGTTTTGTCACCGCTGCATGAACCAGAATTCGCTTGGTACAGGTGCTGCTTTCGTTTTAATCTTTGATTTCACCGACTCCTTTGACACTCCTTTCAATGCCATCTCCCATGCTAATTCGCGGGAAAAGACTGCAAGCAACCCAACTCTAATTGCTTTGAACAATCTCATCTTTTCCCCTTTCAAAAAAGTTTCTGATTAAACGCATCCAAGTCAGGATTCAAACCAACCTTCCTGACTATAGCCTGAATGTTCTAAGAGCAATTTTATGTAGCACTTTTGCGGCAACCGGCGTGCTTCATGCCATCGTGTACACCCCCCAAATTTGCCTTGTGTCGGTTTTAATCGCCGATTTCGTTGACGAGTTCCTTGAGGATTCTTTCTTTGAAATCGGCATTGCTTAAAGCCGCATTAATGATTTTTTGCTTGATGGCCGGATCATCTTCTAAGCAATCAGACATCTCATCAGCAATATCCTCGGCGAGATCATCAAGAACTTCCGGCTCATCGACTATTTTTTTCACCACCTCATCAATAAGTTTTTCGTCTTGGAGCAAATTTAAAACATCGGCTTTGTTAATGTCCATTCCCATTTTTCTTACCTATCTTTCTTTTCTTATATTTCTAAAAATTATCCACATCAACGCAATAATAACACTACAACGAAACTCTTCATACTTTATTACCTCTCCCTTTCCCGTTTTAGTCCCCGATTTCGTCAACAACCTCCTTGACGATTCTTTTTTTGAAGTCGGGACTTTCCAAAGCTGCATTGATGATTTTCTGCCTGATCTTAGGATCATCCTCTAAATAGTCGGCTATCTCCCCAGCTATATCCTCAGCCAAATCATTGAGAACATCGGGGGCCCCAACAACCTTTTTTACCACTTCGTCAACGAGCTTCTCATCTTGAAGTAGCTTCGCGACATCGGCTTTGTTAACGTCCACTCCCATTTTTCTTACCTTTCTTTTCTTTCTTTTTATGTTTCTAAAACAATTTATCCACAATATAATGAGCAACCCTGCAACGAAACACCTTGTCTTCCATCGCCTCAGAAATAATCCTTTCTCTTAAGGTTTGTTGGCCTTCAGTAACTGGCTGTTTTTTCACAGATGGTTGCTCCATCGAAATCTTTTTGTAACCATCTTTGGCAGAAGAAATAAGTTTTTTTGCTAAAGGTGTATTAAGACCAGGTACTTGAGCTAACTTATTGGGCTGGGCCTGAGCTAATTTTGCGATCGTACCATAGCCGGCCTTTCTCAATCTCTCCGCTGTAATCCAGCCTATACCCTGAATGTCTTCCACTGCCTTTTTGGGAGCGTGTTTTTTCGCAGCCCTTTTCTTTGTTATCTTCTTTTTCTTCCTTTGAGCCATTTTTTGACTCCATTTCAGTCATTAAAATTCATTATCACCAACTTAACTCCTTCTCCTTTTCCCGTATCACTTTCGACATACTTAAGCACTTCACTAACGTTTTGATACTTAGGCTTTCTGTATTTCAGATTGGGATAAATTACCCTAAAACCTTTCTTCTCCAGTTTTTCTATTGTCTCAATATCTACATCATCAAAATCATCAAGGCTTATCTTTTCTATATCTGTCCCGCTCTGCTCTTGGTCGCTACTGGTTTCGTTGAAAACCTTGTTCAATTTTTCCTCTGCCTTATCCATGCCCACTTTTGGATCTTTTCCGTTAACCTGGATGTTGGTATCCTCTAAAATGCTCTCCTGTCTGCTTTCTTTTAAGTGTCTAACACTTCTGGTTACCCGGCTTAAACATGACTGACGTCGACCGGCTATTTCATTTAAACGCAGTTGGTTGCGGACAACCATCTGATTAGTTGGTTCCTGGAGTTTCCCTAAGCTACCGTCACCGATAGCTTCAGAAACCAAACTGGCTGCAACCTCTCTTGCTATCGTTCTCAAAACAGGTATCATCTAATTGACCTTTTTTATTGAAAAAACTGCCTTTACATCGTTTTTATACCCATTTCATATTGGGCTTAAACATCTTTTCTTTGGGATATTTCCACTATGCTCCAGCCCTTAGCCTTTCGGCCTTATTGCTAATATGGCAAAGGGATGCTCACTATGCCTTTAAGTATGAATTTTTATTCTAATATTTGACAAGGTTCCGAAAGTTTCCGCTACTAGTTGCTACAACCTTCCCGTCTTTAATAGACCACGTAACAATCCAACCGAGACAGGACTTCAGCCTCTCTGGCACATTATATCGAGCGTGGAAGGTACCATCATCATTCACAACAGCCACCGTCTTCTGTTTAAAAAAACCTGGGCTATCGTAACGAAAAAGTATAAGGTGACTCTCTACAGTATCTCCTGTTGTTTTACCTGCAACTAATATATTATTATAACCAACAAGATTGGAACTGTAGGACACGGATATCTCTGTTATGGATATCCGATGACCTTTTGCTAAGGACACATTGGCCAAAGATAACGGCTGAGAAGCATACCATGCCCGACTGAAGCTCAATAAAAGCCCGGTTATTACAGCTATCCCTATAAATACTAACGAAAGATAAGCTATTTCCTTACCGATCTTCGTCTTAAAGATTAGACCAAAGGATTTTTTCAAAGCAGGGGTTCTTAAATACATCATCTTAATCACCTCTATACAAATATAACCATTTATTTATGTTGTATTAAAGATTAACCATTCAATCGCAAGGGCAATAAAGCCTGCTGCTAACATAGGAATAGTTATCTTTAAGAAGCTTATAGCCAATGAGTTAGCTCCGCAGAGAAACTGAATTACGGCATCATTTGAACAGCTGGATATGGAAGCAATGATAATTACAGTAGCACCAGTCAAATATGATATATGTCCCGCTTCCGCCAACATTATTGATGATATTATGATGGGCCCCCCTGCTGCGTAAACACTAACAAAAGCAGTTACATAGAGACCCATATCCCCAAAGAGTTTATGTATGATAAATCCTATAATTGTTATTATTGTGATTACACCTATAAATCCAAGAGCAGTTTTTACTGCAAAAGGATTTTCTATGTTTACATCTATATGTTTTATTTTTTTGTTTATTCTTTTTATCCTATAAAAAACGACTACTATTCCCACAATTAACATAGATAAGACAGGAGGGATTACAAACTTTGAAGCGCTAACACACAGTGTGCTAACCAAGATGATGTTTCGTGCTAACATAGCCAGATTTCCACACACTACAGCGGAAGCTGCGTGGTCTGAAATCTTGGGATTTTGTTTTGTTATGGATGCCATTGCCCCATTAATTACATTGCTATTAACAAGCCCTACTAATGTACCCATTATAAGCAGCCCCTCTTTTTTCCGGAACTCAATCAATATATAGGAGACAAACTGTAATCCCATAACCATCAAAATCACCAGAACCAAAAATCTTGGGGATATTAAACCCCATGGATCAAGGGTTTTATTAGGGATTGCTGCAACGAGGAGGATACCTGCTATTAGGAGAATGCAAAATTTCAAGATGTTTATTTTTAATCCAGTCCGTTTATCGTTCATTCACCTGTTCCGCATAGAAATAATCTTTTTGCCATTTTTATACCCATTTCATATTGGGCTTAAACATCTTTTCTCTGGGATATTACCACTATAACCCAGCTATCAGCCCTTTGACCTTATTGCTAATACTGGAATCCTTGCCTGTCTGATAACGCGCCTTGTCTGTCGACCCAGTGTGCCTTTCTTGCCACCTTTACGTCCACCTGTACCCATAACGATTAAGTCATAATCACTCTCTGCCTCCTTTAAGATTTCCTCAGCGGCGTGACCTTCCCGCAGCTTAACCTTGGTCTCGATGTTGTATTTTGCCAGGATGTCTTTTGCATCGTACAGGTACTTGGTCCTTTTACCGGGCAGTGCCCCGAACATATCCAGCTGACTTTCTGCTACAGGTTCCAGTATATCTTTGAAGCGGCCGTATATCTCAGGGATCACATTAATTATGTTTACCCTTGGTTGGACAGGAATATTCAATCTCGACCAAAAATGAATTGCTTCTTGTGCATCTGCAGAACCATCCGTACAGATAAGCACTTTATGTAACAACAAAGTAGGCTCTTTTACGACCAGAAGAGAGGTTTGGGCTTTTTGAATTACATACTGAGCAATCTGGCCGAGAACAACTTCAGTAACTCCAACCAAAATCTCAGAATATCCTCGGGAGCCGATAACCAACAGATCGAAATTTCCTTCGCGAGATTCCCTGATTAACTCATCTGAGATATAGCCCTCGCGGATTTTAGTTTTTGGCTGAATATTGTAATTAGCCAGAATGTTTCTGGCCCTTTCCAGCCATTTCTGTTCTTTTTTCGCCGGCTGAATAAGTCTTCTGGTAACCGCTACTATCTCTACTTCCGGCTTTGTATGCCGAAATAGCTGGCCAGCAAAATTCAGGGCCTTCTCAGCGTGTTCCTGGCCGTTTGTGCACATCAATATTTTCATCTTTTACCTGTCCCTCAAATCAATGAAATCCATTTACCCCCACACCTAATATTTCCCACCAGAAGTAAGCTATTGTTAAAAGTATCAGTAAAGCAGTGATATATACCAAAAACCCTGCCTTGAAAAAGTCCTTGGGTTTTAAAAAACCGCTGCTATAGACAATAGCATTGGCTGGGGTGCCGATTATTAACATAAATGCAAAGGCACTGGATATGGCACACGCTATCCCAAAAAATACTGGGTCGGTCCCACTTAATCGGGCACTTTCTAATAGAACGGGTCCTATAGTAGCTACACATGGTCCGTCACTCATTATCTGAGACATGGCGGACATCATAACGGTACCAATGGCAGTCATTAACATTTTATCACTTAGAGGTATTATATGATTTATCAGGCCTAAAGAGGCTGCCGCTAACCAAGTAGCTGCACCTGTTTTTTGCAAGCAAGTTCCTAACCCGATAGCTCCAAAGTATAAAAGTACAATCCCCCAATTTATTTTCTGATAGTCTCTCCACTCGATTAATCCAAATACGAGGAACAGTGTGGCTCCAAATAAAGCAATCATTCCTATTCCTAAATTACTCTTGGTAAGCCACAGAAACAAAATGGATAAAAACAGAATTACTACCATCCATTCTTTCTTCCGCATAGGTGACATAGTCATTTCTTGCTTTATCTTCTCTGATGTTTCCTTGAGATCTGTAATCTCCGGCCTGAATATTTTATTCAACAAAAACCAAAGACAGGGAATTAAAATAAAAACAATGGGCAAAGCCATAAGCATCCACGAACCGTAACCGATTCCTACACCATAAAGCTCTTCTAAGAACCCTATCATCACGACATTGCGCCCACCGCCGGAAGGGGTCCCTAATCCGCCAATCGAACATCCGAACGCTATAGAAAAAAGAAATAATCTTGAGAGATTGGGAGCAGTTCCAAACCCATTATTAATACGAATAAGGGCTAATCCAATAGGAAGCATAAGAGCAGCAACAGTATGGTCAGCGATAAACGCGGCGGTGATAGCACAAAAAGTGATAATGCCAAGGCTAATATATTTGGTTTTTGAACCGACCACCTTCATTATTAAAATGAGGATGCGCTTGTGGATTGCATATTTAACCAAAGCCTGAGCAATCATAAGGGCACCAACTAAAAACCAGACTGCGTCATGGCTGAAAAGTTTGGCAGCTTCATTTTCCGGGAGTATGCCAAAAAATACTATCCAGGCGTAAACTATGCCGACTGTTGTACCTATCGGCAGTGCCTCTGTTATAAAGATTACAACTAACGCTGCCAGAAGGGCCAGCATTCTTTGGCCAGCTAAGGAAAGGATGATAGTTTTACCGCCGAATTCAACAGGCCGGGGCTGGGGAAGATATAATACAAGGAGAGCTATTATTGCGGCGATGATTAGACCGTATCTGGCCTTTATAACGGGTAAGACTTTATCGGCGATATTTCTTCCTGTTCTTCCAATCTCTGGTATAATTGATATTAGCTGTATTAGCCCGCGTTTAATTTGTATGAGTACAAAAGTCATAATAAATACGTGTTGTCATTTCCCAGATTTGTCAGCTTTCTTTGCTTGTAAATATCCCGTTGCTGTTATTGGCTGATATCCTATTAAAAGGTACACAAACTGCCGAAGCTTTCATCCTTGAGCGATGATACTCATAAATTTGTAAGCGATTTTTTTCTTTGTCTCCGGCCGAAGAAAAACCTCATTAAGCATCCTTCTTCTAAAAACCACGTCATCATGAAAACAATCGCCAATCTCATCGAGGATGTCCATAACCCGCCTCTCACAGACCCGGCTTTGCTCTTCAGCTTTCTTTACCGCCCTCCTGATGACCCCGCTGCCCGGAACAAGACTTTCAATCTTACATTTCATTTGGTTGCCATTTTCTTTCTCTTTTGTAATCGCTGCTATTTCCTGCATTTTGATCCCCTAAAGTTACATTTTGTTGTTGAGCGTTGCAAAAAACAGAAATTAGCCTCCGCTTTCTGTAAGACGGAGGCTAATTCCCCCTTTCTCGCCTCTTAGTCTCCGATTTCGTCGACGATTTCCTTGACAATCCTTTTTCTGAAACCAGGACTTCCCAAAGCTGCGTTGATAATTTTTTGCCTGATGTTAGGATCGTCCTCTAGGTAATCAGATACCTCGTCAGCGATGTCCTCGGCTAATTCGTCAAGGACCTCAGGGTCATCAACGACCTTTTTTACCACTTCATCAACGAGCTTCTCGTCCTGAAGCAGCTTCATGACGTCGACGGTATTGACATCCATTCCCATAATTTTTCACCTCCTTTCGGGTTACTTGTATTTTGTTATCCTCACCTGAGTTCCTGTTGCCGGGCTTGAATCATATTCAACTTCATCCATCAACGTCTTAATCAGGAATATCCCAAGCCCGACTCTTTCGGGGCGTTCCACATCATCACGCCTGACGTATAATTGAACAAAACAAGGGTCGAAACCCTTGCCAAAATCCTTAATCACGATAGCCAGCTTTTTATGATAGAGCAGATAGCGAATATTTGTCCGTCTTGTGTGTTTATGATTATTTTGATAAGCATGTTTAATGGTATTGATATAAGCTTCGACAACGGCTATTGTGATATCTTCCTCTTTCTCTGTGGAAAAACCCATTCTTTTGTACACAAGCGAGGTAACTAAGCGGGCAATTATCAAATACTCCACGCTAGCAGGGATATCTATATTAACTGTCTCCGCCTCTTTTGCCTGCTTTATGGTAGTCACTCTGCCTTCCGCTTCTTTTTATGTATAATGCTTTTCTTATTCATCTTGTCATTAAGGGTTATACCTAATTCTTAACTTCTCTTAACGCAATGAACCAAAATAAAAACCAAAAAGCTCCTTTTATCCTTATGAGTTCCTTTCTTTAAGAAATTGCTCTTCCCGCACGGCCTTAAAATATGCTCCAATAACTTAAAGCCGGCTGAAGAGGGGCTCTTACCCCCCACGCTGGCCTTCGATTGAAGGCCAGCGTTTTAGCTTGCCGAACCCAATAGTATCGCGTTAAAGAAGTTTTTTAACAGGCACTCTTAACCAAGATCATCCACCAGCTTTTTGATAATCCTCTTTTTAAGCGATGAGTCTTTCATCACCGCCCCCAGGAGCTTGCCGGTAAGCCGAGGGTCATCTTCGATGACATCGGAGAGCTCATCTGCAACGGAACCTGCCAGATCATCCATCGCATCCGGGTCATCTAAAACCTGTTTGACCAACTCATCCATCAGTTTTTCATCCCCCAGTAAACTCTGCACATCAGCTATAGAAACATTCATTCCCATCTTTTTGTCTCCTGTTTATTAATCCTTCATTTACTTTGTTCCCTAAGGGCCACATTTCCCTTACAATACATAACATATATACCCACTCAGCCATTATCTTAAACATGAAGCCTTACTTTTGTCTTGCGGCGTGCCAAACCGCAGGGTTGAATAAAGGAGTTCTGTGACAATGAAACACGTTTGCTGAGCCTCTAAGCAGATGGTAACGTTATAATTTGTGCCGGTGCTAAAGAGTACATAAGAACATATCGGCCCAGTGGAAGATTAAATCAAAGGTAGCAGCCTGCGGGGCTTCGCTGCACTGCGCCTCTTGGGATGCATGTATAAAGAGACGATAAGCTCCCTAATTACAACTTGCACATAAATGGAGGTTAGGTATCCGAACTTGAAATTCAGGTTAGCTCTCTTGCAAGGCGATTGGCTAACCTTTCGCGGAATTCCTCACGAACTATAACCTCTTTAAGTATTTTTTCTCTTGTGCTTGGACTTTTCTTAACCCCGTCTACAAATCTTATGGCTGTAGTTACTGGAATCTCATGCTCGGCTGCAAAACTGTGAGCAACCCGTTGCAGCGGATCGAATATAGGCTTTTCTGGGATTGGCTCTTTGGGTTTCTCTGTAGGCCTTTTGACTTTCTTCCCAGGAGGAGCCGCTTTAACCACTTTTTTCTCAGCCTTTGCTGTCTTCTTTTTGGGAGGCGCGGTTGCCTTTTTGCCTGCTTTTTTCTCGGCCTTTTTCTTCGCTTTCGCCTTAGCCTCTACGGCTGGATGTGTTCGGCTTAAGGCTTTGGTTGAGTTTATAATTTTACTTATTATACTAAGCTCAAGACCAGTGCTTTCAGCTAACACCGATGGCTTCTCTTCCATTATCTTTTGTAATGTGGTGTAGCCAGCTTGTCGCAGCTTATCAGCCACAACCTCGCCTTGGCCGCTCATATGTCCGATTAAGCTCATATCATTCATAAAAATGACCTCCGTGGCTAAGTAACACTTTCAGACGTATGTTCTAACCTTGCTTGATGCCTTTCGAGTTTTGCTGATATATTCGTGAATTCTCCTTCTCTGGCTCTGTTCCAATGAAAGGAACTTAAATCTGATGTTATACACCGAAGAGCCGGGGGATTTTTTCTGCCAGATTAAGTTGCTCCTTACTGTTAATGGATTAGAAGAGCCAAAGAAGATCAAGGTTGTATTACAACTTGAAGGTATCTCAAGTTTTCTCTCCGATTCAAAAGATACACCGCTAACCGCAATTCTTTTCACCGCTGCAACAGGACCTGTGGGTTCCAGCTTCAGCAGAACCCCTTTATCTGCTAAAGGTCCAAGGTCTAAGGAGGGGGATATCGCCTCTTCCATCTCCGTCACATAGTTTTGAACTTCATTCTGCAACTTACTTAACAATTCATCCTTAGTTTTAAGCTCCTCGTCCAGAATCCCCTTCTTCTTATTAATCTCTTCCAAAACTTCTTCTTTTTCCGCCAAAGATTGCTGCAGAATTTTGTGGTCGGCTTTTAATTTCTCAAATTCTTCCTTGTTAACAGCCTCTTTAGAAATACCTGCAGATAATCCTTCTAAAGCTATTTCCTTCTTCAAAAGCTCATGCTCTTTTTGGACCAATTTTTCCTCCAGCTCATCCGTCAAATCCAGAGCCTGCTCCAAATCTTTATCGCTCTGACGAAGTTTATCTTCGAGCCGCTGCCGTTGACTACGCTCGTCTTCCAAAAGCTTATTTTTTTCTGATAGTTGCTCTTTTAAGTTTTTGTAGTTAGCTAATTGTTCCTCAAGACCCTGGACTTTTTCTTGCAACAGCTGGCTACGTTCTTCTTTTGTCTCGGCCTTTTCACTTAAAGCAGTTTTTTCGTTATTCAATTTAGTTATCATACCTTCATACCCTCTTATCTTTTCGGACAAAGTCTGTTTCTGTGCCATCACGTTTTTAGCAATCTTTGACTGTTTGATAAACTCGGTTTTGGTGTCATCCAGCTTTTTCATCAGGCTTTCCTGTAGCAAACAGGAAGGTATTAACTCTTCGAGTGTTTCCCTCCCGACCAGTTTGATAGAATTCTTTTTTGCTAAAGCTAAGACCGGTTCGGTAACAGCCCCTGTCGTAACAAGATAGCCTTTGTCGGCTTTTTCTTTTTTTATGCTTTTTGCCAAATCTTTAACAAATGCCCGACCAAAATCATCTTCTTCTTTACAGATGATATATCGAAATAATATCTTTTCATTTTCTCTTTTGAGAACGCACGTTAAGCGTCCGCTGATTATACCGCTTGTCAGACTAACTTCATATCCCATCTTCACAAAGCCTTTGAGAAGCAGTCCACCTAATAGGGTAGAGCTAATATCTTCTAAACGTTTGAACTTACTTATCTGGCCTTCGGCCACCCGTTCTTTAGCCACTATCGCTATTGCTCTTTTGATCGGCTCTCTTAGCAATTGAAACCTTGAACCAAATGAGCATAAAAGGGTGACACCAACAACAAAAGCAATGGCTAAAATTATTGCGAGAGTCGGCTTTTTGAAGAAGCTGGGTTTCGGATAGATTTTCTCAAAGACCAGGGGTCTTTTTGGCTTTTCTTCATCTAAGGCAGACGTTACCTTTTTTGTCTCTTCTGCTGCCCTGACAGGAACTAATTCTTCAGCTATTTTAGCCTCTGGTCTTTCTGTCTCAGGTTCCAACCAGCCAAGCAACTTATTTATTGGCCTTTGTGCTTCTAATCGCTCAGCAAGGTCTTCTTTCAGCCTGGCCATTTCCTCCAGCTTCTTTTCAAGTACCGTTTTTTCTTCAATCGTAGCTTCCAACTGCCTTTTAAGCTGCGAAGTCCTTTGCTCTACCGCTTGTTGTTTCTCTATGATAAAATTGGTTACCGCTACCGCCATTGAAATAAGTGCTACGCTAATAACCCATATGATGACCCCTCTCCTTACTTTTTTTAATGTGTCTTTATGTAAGTCAAACCATTTGCTGAAGCTACTCTTTGCATCCACCAGCCGTCTTACTTTGCTTTTAATCGTATACAAAACCGATTTCAAAACCGACTTTAACGCGGGTTTTAATCTTGGGAGTGTGGATTTTGGCAACTTAAAAAGGGTTTTCAATAACCTTTGAGACTTGACTTTACCTGTATTCAGCCAGCCTTTGGGTGCATTTAGAACTGCTTTCGAAGCTGATTTTAACTTTGTTTTTAGGGTCGAAACACCAGATTTTATCTGTTTTGAAACAATGCCTAATAACCTTCGCAACTTATTTTTATTCGTATCTGGCAGCTCCTTGGATGAACCCCCCGGTAAGTTTTCAGGCAAATCTTTATGTAGATTTTCAGAGCCCAATTACTGAATTCCCTTTTCTCTTGTTTCCCATAAACTTTTCCTGCCCCCCTTCTTAGATAGAGACCTTTTTCCTTATTCTTATACCCTTTTTGTACTTCTTTTAAACATTAAACTACCGTTTTTGACTAATACCCTTAAACACTCCGCTGCAAGTTTGGTGTCCTTCTATTCTGTCCCCAGCATATCGTTGAATTAGACACCGATAAAAAATGAGCGTTGACATGGATTCGTTCCTCAACCCCAATGTTATGGTGGGGACTGAGATAAAAGGCCAGGTCAACGCTCTTACAACCAAGAGGTGAAAGTAACAGGTGGCAAAGAAAAAAAAGCCACGAATATTCTCATAATACCAATCACCTGAAATAGTAGTCCTATAGATTATAAGTTTTTATGAATTTCGGTTTAGTTTAGTTTCAGTTCCTTGCGGGCCCGGCGTCTATCCTTAAACACCGCGAAATTCTTGTATAATTCAGTGATTTCAAGGAACCGCTTTACTTTTGATTTGTTGTAGATAAGCCAGAGGTTACCTTTTTTCTCACGTGTCCTCTTAAGAGCGCTCAGAAGTCTGCCTACCCCTACGCTGTCAATACAGGTAACCTTTTCAATATCAACGATTAATTTATATTTCCTCCTCTTAATTAAGCCTCCAACAACGGTCTTAAATCGGGCAGATGAATAGGCATCCATATCCCCGGCCAGAGCAACAAGGACGTATCCTTTTTTCAATTCTTCAATTTTGACCTTCAAATCCATTTGTGCCCCCTGTATATTCAACCCCTTTTATATTTATATACCCACTTTGTTAACCTCTTAAACATCACTTTTTTGCTCTGGTTTAAAATCAGAGCAACTTTCACAACCCTACATTTGAATACCATGTACTAACTCTCCACCCCGCCATATGGTAGGTGCTAATAAGACCAGATTGTCCTATAATAAACCTCGGCGAGAGAGCTAACCAATCACTTTGTGACCAGCCCCCCGGGCAATCACTGAACCCAAATGCTTTTTTAGTCTTCTTCTCCCTCTGCCCTATAGGAAGTCTCTGTCACGCCCAAACTCTACTTGTTAGGGTTTTTATCGGTCGAATTGCAGAAAAGGTGGATAGGATATTCCTAAACCTAAGCTTCGCAAAACCTATTATCGGACTATCAAACCCCTATTTTCAGACCAGCAATAAAGAGCACAATCCACTATATGGTGCTCGATAGTGCTCACGGACAGGTATCCGTCTCGCCTGGGGTGCTCATGGTTCGAGGGAGGTCAGGCCCTCACGGACAGCATATTTGGTAAGTTCGGCTATGCTGTGGATGTCCAGCTTTTCCATAATGTGGCGGCGGTTCGCCTCGATAGCCTTGGTGCTTACATGCAGCTCCAAGGCAATTTGTTTCGTGGATTTTCCTTCAGCTAAAAGTTGAAGGACCTCGTGCTCTCTATCCGTGAGGGTTGCTAATTGCGAGCTCACGGCGGTTGACAAACACTCCACATAGTCGCTAACTACCGCGTCGGTTATTCGAGGGCTAAGGTAGGTCCCGCCGCCAATCACAGTACGCATGGCCTGCACAAATTCGTCGAACAGACATTCCTTCAATATATAGCCGGATGCTCCAGCCTTGAGCATACCTGTTATAAACCGCTTGTGGGAATGTGTTGACAGAGCAATTACCTTGATTCGAGGAAATTCACTCATAATCTCGTGTGTAGCATCAATGCCGTTTAGATTTGGCATAGTTATATCCATAACGACGATGTCCGGGACGAGCTCCCGCACAAGCTGCATTGCTTTTCGGCCGTCTTCGGCTTCGCCAACAACTTCTATGTCAGATTCTTTCTCAAGCAAAGAACGTAGCCCCTGTCGTACAATTGCATGGTCATCTGCTAATAAGATTTTTACGCTCATCTCTTTTCCCCCTTGTCTACTTTTTCTTGCTTAAGCAGCGCTATAAGTGTCGCCTTTGTTCCACAGCCAGGTGCAGATTCAATCTCAAGATGTCCTCCTAACTGTTCCAAGCGTTCTCGAATACTGAAAAGCCCAAATCCACCTTTTCTTACTGCCGTTGCTGCTGCTTTCTTAGGGTCAAACCCCCAACCATCATCTTCAACACTGACACGCATCTCGCTGCCAACTTTGCGAATAGAAACTTTTACTTTTTTTGCCTGCGCATGCTTAACAACGTTGATAAGCAGCTCCCGCACACTGCGAAACAAAAGAACGCGAATATCATCTTCCAGCGGCTTGGGCTGTTTGTCTGCCTTGAATTCGGCTGCAATACCATGCTTTTTCTGAACTTGTGCGCTAAGCCATTCGGCCACTGCCGCCCCAAAACCTAACTCATAGAGTATAGGAGAGCTGAGGTCAAATATCAATGACCTGCTTTCTTCAATGGTCTGGCTAAGCGACTCACAAATTTCGTCCAACATCCTGGCAATGTCCCCGGAAGGTTCAGATGCTCGAAGCTTATCCAGCTTAATTTTGGATATAATCAGAGACTGACCAATTGTGGAGTGCAGTTCTGTGGCGATGCGGTGCCTTTCGCTCTCCTCGGTCAGCATCAATTGCGAAGCTAAAGACTTAAGCTGTCTTTGATAGTCAAGAAGCTTCTGCTCTGCCTGCTTGCGCTCAGTGATGTCTTCCCCGGAGCTCAAAACAGCAATGACTTCACCTTTGTCATCTCTCAGTACAGTATTATGCCAGGCCATCAGTCTTTCGTCACCGTTTTTGGTCAAAACAGGGTTTTCATAATACTCTAGTTCGTCCGCTCGTCCACCCAATACCTTATCAAAAATCTCTTTCACATCGCCTCTAATCCTTTCGGGCAGGAAATTATCAAACCAGTTCTTGCCGAGGATTTCGTCCTCACTATAGCCTAATATCCCACAACCTTTCCTGTTTATTAGCCCCACTCTTTGCTCGGAATCGATAGCCACTAATATGACCGCCGCTACATCAAGATATTTTTGAGCTTTGTCTCTTTCTTTTTGCAGTTCCCGCTCGGCCTTTTTGCGCTCGGTTATATCAGTAGCTATATGGATGACCTTTTCTATATGGCCGCTCCTTCCCAATACCGGTGTACAAGAGACGAGGTATACGCCACCAAGAACTTCCATCTCCATCTCTACTGTCTCGAAACGATTAGAAACCAGCATCTTCTCCATCGGACAGTTTTCAGGTGGGCTTTCTTTTCTGTGGAGAAGCTCGTAACATTTCCTGCCGATGAGCTGTTCTATCGGTTTGCCTATCGCCTTCACTGCTGCACGATTGGCTTCCAGCACATTGTGCTGCAGGTCCAGGATAAAAGATGGTTGCCCAATTGCCTGGAAGATGTTTTCCCAGCCCTGGCGCGCACGGTAGAGTTCTTCCTCGGCCTTTTTGCGCTCGGTGATATCAAAAGCAAGCCCAAGCACTGCCTTTGGTAATCCAGTTTCATCTACCATTACGATAGAGAATCCCTCTCCTGGAAACTTACTACCATTCTCTCTGAGCATTGTGTACTCGACAGGACCTACCGCGGTCTTTTTCTCCTTTATCGTCTTCTCTATTGCAGCAAACAAATTTGGTCTTTCTTCGGGAGGGAAAAACGCTGATATGTTTCTGCCTACCTGAGCCTCTGCCGGCTCTTTAGTGGCGTGAAATTTTACAAACTGCTGGTTGCACTGCTGGATATTACCTTCCATATCTAAAAGAACTATAGAACATGGTGCAAGCTCAAACATGGATTTGAATTTCTCTTCGCTCTGCTGCAGCCTTTCCTCCACCTTCTTACGCTCGGTGATGTCGCACCAGATGCCCTGAATTAAATTCCTCCCACCAATAGAAATAACCTTGGCATTTACCAGGACATCACGTATGTCCCCACTCTTTGTCCTGTGTTTTGTCTCAAATGTATCCGCCCCTTCCCTGACGACTTTCTCGATGTGCTCTATAACCTCCTCGGCAGACTCAATGACCTCAAAGTCGGATATTTTCAGCTTTTGGAACTCCTCACTACTGTAACCAAGGTTCTCGTGTACCTTGTTGTTGTAATCAATCATTATCCGGGTCTTTGCGTCGGTGAGTACTATCGAATCTGCAGCTTGCTCAAAGATAGCCCTATATCGCTCCTCACTCTCCCGCAGCGCCTTCTCCACCTTCTTGCACTCCGTTGTATCTTCTACTATCTCGATAAATCCTGTCACTGCACCATCTGGCCCAATAGTCGGAAAGACCTGGATGCTGGCTGAAAAATAGCTTCCGTCATCAAGGACCCTTTCGATATCAACTTCCGCCGGCTGGCCGGAGGCCATAGCCCGTTTACCAGGGCAATTAGGACATATTGAATCACGTTTTTTGAATGCCCGGAAACACTCCCGACCAATAAGCTCAGAGGCAGGTTTGTGGAAATATCCACTTACCATGCTGTTAGCTATAACTACCCTGTAATTGACATCTATCAGCGTGAACCCAAAATAAGCGTTTTCCATTACGGCCCGATACAGATCCTCCTGCCCCTGTAGCGTTTCCTTCGTCTCCTTGTGCTTTGCGGTGTCTCGGCTGACGTGCTCTAACTTCGCCTTGCGCGAGTGCGGTGTCAGCATTTCTTCAATGGCCTTTTTTTTGCTCGTCTTAGAATGCCCCATTTTCTCGCAGCCCCACATGCAGGAAATATCCGCCCTGGCCATCCCCATAAACCATCTTATCTGCTCCTCTATTATACTACCTATTAGACTCTTGTTACAACTGAATCGCTTTTTGAGAAGCAAGCTAATTGCCGGCTATAGTATCAAATCAAATTATATAGGCAACATTTTTTTGGCAGCCGTTCACGTGGATAAAACAGCGTTTTTGTGCCATCCCTGAAAGCGCGTTTTTTGTCAATAGTATTTCTTTTTTTTATGAGTTCTTATTATTTTAAGGTTTCATACAGTTCGGTCCTTCTGGTCTCGGCCAACTTGTCTCTTCGCCGTAATAACAGCATGAATTTGTTCAGCAGGCATCTTGCAATCATATCCAACAAGTCTTTTTGGGTTTTGTAAAACAGGCAAAAGTGCGTGGCCCCAGGGGACATGACCCAGTTATCGATCCCCGTTTTTCTGCCTAATTCTTTGGTCTTAATTAGCATCCTTGCAAAAACCCTCAAAGGTCAGGATCGGCCTTATTTCATTTCCCAATGAATTAAACACTCTATACATCTATGGACAAAGAGAATGCGCAAGAAATTGGGGCCCCAACATTTAGACAGAGCTTGCTTTCTATGTGCCCCCCAAGCCCCATTTCGAGACCAAGCTTCTTTCAGCACATAGGTAACAGCTGAATCAGCAGTGTACCTCTTCCCTGCCATATTTATCCCCAATTACATATCGGATTATAGGACTTGAGAAGGATAGGTCAAATAAAATTTTTGATTAGTTGCAGCCTTTTTCTACCAGCAATTTGAAAGGCCAAAAATCGGATTCCTGAGCCTGGCATAGGCTAAGTTTCCCGACAAGAGCTCAGTATCCACTTCTATTTGACGAACCCCCAAACCTGCTGCCCCTATTCAATGGCGAACGGTTGTGTCGTCTGTTGCTCCTCTACAGATTGGTCAATACCTTGAAGCTGCTAAATTATGCCAAGTAAGAAGTATAATAAGCTTTGGTAAGAACTTTTTTTAGGCTTCTTGCCCTTAATCTATTTCGAAACAGTACAAGGACAAACTCCTATTTGATGGGTCAATTCTTGTTTGGTCGCCCGCACAACAGCCAATTTGGCTGGCGCAGAAACAATCGCCCCTGAGCATATTGCCGAGGCCATCAGCTATCGAAAGTTAGACAGAAAATTATGAAGCTGGTATAGCGTCTCAAAGAGCACCTCAACCCGGCTGAATTGTTTGCGAATCTGCCTCCATTTTTCAGCTTCGTTGGCCCTACATTTTCTAAAACAGCTTGAAATTCTCAGAGCAGAGGGATATATTCAAAAAGTACTCTAATGGTACAGTAACGTATCAGAATCCTAAAAAACTTGTAAGGTAGTAGTTAAAATGAATTCGAAAGGCAACGTTATTGTGGCACAGTCCGGCGGGCCAACTGCGGTAATCAATTCAAGTGCCTGCGGTGTAATCCAAGAAGCACTCAAATCGGGCAAAATCGGCCGCGTAATAGGCGCGACTAACGGCATGTTAGGCATCTTAAAAGAAGATTTATTCGATATTTCAGCTGAGAAGCCCGAGACCATTGAGCAACTTAGGCAAACACCTGCTGCAGCCATTGGTTCATGCAGATATAAACTAAAATCACTCGAAGAATCCAAAGCTGATTTCGAAAGAATACTCGATGTTTTCGGCGCACATAATATTCGTTATTTCTTCTACGCCGGCGGCAATGACTCAATGGACACCGCCGACAAGGTCAACAAGCTGGCAGCAGAGAGCGGGTACGAGTTGGTTTGTATGGGTATCCCGAAGACGGTGGATAACGACCTTGCTTTCACGGACCATTGCCCAGGCTATGGAAGCGTAGCTAAATATGTCGCAACCTGTGCAGCCGAGGCCGGCCGAGATACGGAGGCGCTGTATACAACAGATACGTGCACTATTCTGGAGGTAATGGGGAGAAACGCCGGCTGGATAGCAGCAGCAACAGGTCTTGCCGCACGCAGACCTGAAGATGCACCACACCTTATATATATGCCCGAATCAGTCTTCTCTTTCGATAAA
>CAZTWR010000005.1:0-13647 GCA_964618055.1 uncultured Pirellulales bacterium
CCTCCGGTCGGGCCGTTGGTCATCATAACTTCAGTGCCGTCGAGTATAACCAATGTCGGCCTTACCATCATAGCTAACTCGGCAATGATGGTGTTAATATCTTGATGAAAGATATTCCGGCGTCCACCCAAAAGCCCATACCAATTTTTCATTGTCATTGAAGCACCGGCCCTGTGATGGTTTTTAATGGGAGCAATACCAATCAGCTTATTAACCTTTTTGAACGGCTCGAAGAAAATGGGCCAATTTTTAATAAGCCGGCCCCCGGTCAGTGTAGTATGTTTGAACAAGTGAGCTTTTGGCAATACAATTTCAGCTCCAGCAGCACTTGCTGCTTTGCCTATGCCACTTAACATAAAGCAACTTGCAGGGTCGTTAATCGGATTGTCGGTAACAATAACTTTTTTTGCTTTACCTCTGCTGTAGCACAGCCGTACCACTTCAGCCACCAGTTCAGGATTAGCTGTAGCACCTAACATTGGTGGTGACGCAAATGCAACATTGGGTTTTATTGCAACCGTTTCGCCGTGTCTGACAAATCTTTCTATACCGCCGAGCAGTTCTATTGCTTTGTTGAGAGTTTCCACCCGGTCTGAACCTTTCGCGATGCTCATTGTCTGGCCGAGTCGGTGCTGTACCGAGAAATCCTGTAGTGTAACGTGCTCTTCATCTTCAACACCGGTTTTTGGCCCCTTGGCATCATAAAGCAGATATGAGACAGTACCAGCAGCAGCGATTGAGATTCCTGCTTTGCCGGCCCGTATTAGTAACTGTCTTCGACCTAATTTTTTACCGCTTTGTTCACTCATTATTTACTGAGTTGAGTTTGTTAACGAGCACTTCTGCCAACTTTTCTGCGGCCTGTTGATTTTCTGCTTCGTGAATACCAGCAACGAAAGGCCCCACTGTAAAAACAATTTCAGTCGTGCCATAGAAATCCATAACTTTACCTTCGAGAGTCTTATTGGTTGTGCTTTTTGTTACGGCGTCATTTTCAATCAGAAAGTCGCGATAGCTTTCTGCGATAGCTTCAGCATCTTTGGAATCGGCCCGTTTGCTCAGGAAGGCGGTAACGGTTTCATTTCCAGACCGATATTCTGCGGTGAAAGTGTTGGTTAATCTTTCGAAGCCAAAGGCATTTGCCAGATAAAGCTTGATACTGCCCAAAACCAGATTCTCTTGGGGAAACATCGCAAGTTCGGCTATGCCAGTATCATGGTCAACGGCTAAATTCGCCTGAATCTTCCGGGCAACTTCTGCTATTGCCCTGAACAATTCACCTGATTCGGAGGAACCAACCAATTCTATATAATATTTGCCGTGTACAAAGTACAGAGCGTTGCCGGTTTTGTATGCAAGCTGCATAGGCGGAAAAGCCTCCGAGTCAATTCTTCTTTGCACACTATAAACGGAAAAGGCATTTTTAACAGTACTCATATCATAAGCATAAAGCTCCATCCACAGGCTCTGGTTGTTTATACTTACAAATCGCTGGGTCGATAATTTTTCAAAGCCGGATTCGATATAAAGGGGAGCTTTGCCGTTAATCTTTTCATAAAGATTTTCAGAATTGTAAACTTCAACCTCTGAAAGCGTTCCAAAACCGGCAGGAACAAGAGAGCTTAACTCGAAAGGAATTTCGAATTTCGAATTTTGAGTTTCGAGTTTTGATATGGTAGCTGTGTCTATGCCGTACCGGCTCATATTATAATTGAATTGCTTTATGAAGACCCCAACCCCGATAAGAAAAAGAATTGCCAATAGGCAAATGCTTATAACAGATTCGAGACGTTTTGCCCGGCCGGGAACTAAACCCATGGCCAACTCCAATAACAACTATCTACCGGGGCCCTTGCAAAATGAGAACACCCTTGACCCTATAACTCAAACAGATTATAGTTTTCATTGGTGTTTTTGTCAACTCTGCCGGGTTTGGCAGGTCGTCGCTAATTGACAAAGCAGCACGGGCTGTGTTATAATACTTTGGGTAGAAAAAAAGGAGACTGAAATGACTGGATATATACAATATCTGAGTTTTTGGACGCCGGGACCCCTTGAGATTATTATTATTCTTGTTGTCGCTCTGCTGATATTTGGCAGACGACTGCCCGAAATCGCCCGCAACATCGGCAAGAGCCTGACCGAATTCAAGAAGGGCGTTCGTGAGGCTGAAGAGACAAAAGACGAAATAGTAGACGAAGTCAATAAAGTCAAGAATGACATAGTAGACGAGGCCAAGGACGCTACTGGGCTGAAGGACTCCGACAAAAGTGATTAACTATTGGGTTTGAAACTTTTTCAAACTCGACCTTACCTATTAAAATGGGCGATGCCAATAAGAAACACGACTCTCTTATTGATTCCACCATGAGCTTGGGCGACCACCTTGAGGAATTGCGAATGCGATTACTCTACGCCCTTGCCGGTCTGACTATTTGCACCGTCATTAGTCTGGCGTTCAGCCGTTACATTGTAACGTTTCTGCAGGCTCCCTATGTTGCTATAATGGGCAACGAAGCTCTGCAGGCCCTTGCATTAGCCGAGGGCTTTGTCAGCTATGTAAAGATAGCTTTAATCACAGGTCTGATACTTTCATCCCCCTGGGTCTTTTACCATCTATGGATGTTTGTCGCTGCTGGACTTTATCCGCACGAAAAACGCTATGTGTACCTTGCTGTACCTTTCTCAGCAGTGTTATTTATTGCAGGAGCCTTATTTTTCATTTTTGTAGTAGCGCCGATTTCCATCAGTTTCTTCGTTAATATCAACAACTGGCTCGGCCTTAGAACAGACATTACCTTCAAGAATTACATATCTTTTGTGGCTATTCTTATGTTGGTTTTTGGGATAGCGTTTCAAACCCCCACAGCAATTTTGTTTCTCAACAGAACCGGCCTGGTTTCACTAAAAACCTTATCCAGTTCGAGAAAATACGTGGTGCTGATCATCGTTATAGTAGCAGCTATGGCTACTCCACCTGATGTAGTTTCTCAAATAGCATTAGCAGTGCCACTGTATCTGCTCTTTGAGTTGGGCATACTACTAAGTTACTTTGCAAATCGAAGAAAAAGGTTGCAAAACAACCATTAGGCAATGTTCACATACTTCGTTAGCAACCTGTCTTTCGGATTACTGGTTTTTCCCGGTGCTTGCATAACTCAATCGTTTTGAGATAGGTGGATGGTCGTATAATAAAAGTTCCTCCCACTTGCTTGGTGAAGGGTCACTTAAATTCTGACTTCCTAATTTTGTCATCGCGGAAACAAAACTCTGCTTGTTCTGTATGTGGTTGATGGCGAACATATCCGCCTGCCTTTCCAAATGGCGCAGGTACCCTTGCTGTATTGGCATGAGTATCAGCCCCACTGCTATCAGAATTAGCACCAATAGTGGAAAAGCAGCAACATTGTAAATTTCGTTAAAAGCCAAGAAACTCACTCCTGCCTTGAATAATAGAAAAGTCACATAAAAGCTGGCCAACGAAATTACTGCTCCGAACCCAAGTATTTTCCAAGTATGAAACAAGCGAACATGCCCCAGTTCATGAGCGAATATCGCCTCAATTTCCTCACTTGAATAATTTTTTGATAAGGTATCGCCAAGGAGTATTCGTCGCCCTTTGCCTAATCCTGCAACCGCGGCATTTGCTTTTCGGGTATCTCTACTTAACTGAACCTCAAAGACCTGTCTGATTCCGACACCACAGTTTTTGCCTAACTTAAGCAGTCTTTCTTTAAGTTCTCCCTCGGCCAATGGGCTGCATTTGTAAAACAAAGGTATAATTAAAACCGGCGTAATCTTAGCAAGCACTATTGTAAGTAAAAGCCATGCCGCCGTCGCTGGCAACCACCAATAATTTGGAAAACGTCTTAAGAAAAAGTAAACCGTCTGCCCTATTATTAAAAGTATCAGCAAAGACAACAACCCTTTTTTTGCGCTCTCTTTCAGCCAGCCCAGCACTGTCTGGTTAGACAGCGAAAATTTATGTTCCAATAAAAAGCCACCGTAGAAATCAAGCCCAATAAACAACGAATAATAAATACCGCCAAAAAGGGCTAAATAAAAAGCGAGCTGCAGATAAAAATTCTGGCTCCAGCCTGCAACCAAATTCTTTAGAAACACTGACGCACCTGATAAAAGCATCGTTATCAGGAAAATCCCCGTCAGCAGCAGTTGTATAATTGTTAACCGGGTCTTGCGTCTGGAATACTGCTTAGCCCGTCTCGAAGTTTCTTCCATATATACGCTGCCTTTTATGCTTGCTTGACTGGTTCCCCAGCTTTTTCAGGGAACTTTAGTATAATACCAAAAAGCAACCATCTGTTGCAAAATTATCCCTTTGATTTTGTTATTACACAGATATAATCAATCTTATGAAAAACGCCATTCTTAGCAAGCTTTTCGACCAAATGGCTGATATTATGGAAATCCTCGGCGAGGACCGTTTCCGCATAAACACCTACCGCAAAGTAGGACGGATCATCGGCGATATGCCCACTGACATAGAGACACTTCTGGCCAGCGGCAATTTGGCAAAAACACCCGGCATCGGCAAATCAAGTCTTGCTAAAATTGAAGAATTCGTAAAAACCGGCACAATAACCGCCCACAAACAGCTACTCACAAAGATTCCGCAAACGCTGTTAGAGTTGCTCACTATACCCGGCATGGGGCCGAAAGGTGTAAAAGCAGTTTACGAAAAGCTGAATATTACAAACATCGCTAAGTTAAAAAAAGCGATTGTATCCGGCTCTTTAGCAAAACTGCCCGGCTTTGGCGATAAAAAAGCTGAGGCAATCGCCAGGGGCATCGCATTTCTTGAAAAGTCCACAGGCCGAATTCGCCTCGACCAGGCCCTTGAAGCTGCGGATATAGTTACCGGATTTCTCCAGGAGCTTTCCGATATCGGAGAAATTCAGCCTGCCGGCTCACTGCGTCGCCGAGCGGAAACCATTGGTGACGTTGATATACTCATTGCCCTTCGGCAAGCTCAGGACAAGGCTGCTAAAAAGGGCAAAAAAATAATAGATGCATTTACCACCGCAGGATTTGTACAGGAGGTCCTCGCCGCCGGGCCAACAAAGGGTTCTGCGATTATCCAGACAGAAACCATCCCTGTCCATGTCGATGTCCGTGTCGTACCCAAAGAAAGCTTCGGTGCTTCGGCACAGTATTTTACTGGCTCAAAACAGCATAACGTGCGCTTAAGAGAAATCGCTGTAAAGGCAAGATTGAAATTAAACGAGTATGGCTTATTCAAAGCAGATAAAATGATTGCAGGCCCAGTTGAAGAAGAAATATATCGAAAGCTCGGCTTGGATTTCATCAATCCGCTATTGCGCGAAGACCGTGGTGAAGTCGAAGCGGCAAAGACACACGCCTTACCCGAACTGATTGATTTTGAAGATATTAAAGGCGACTTCCACGTCCACACAAATGCTTCTGACGGTAACGCCAGCATTTCAGAACTTGCCCAGGCTGCAAAAGATATGGGTTATAAATATATCTGCATCACAGACCACTCAAAGTCGTCTGCAATAGCTAATGGTCTATCAAGTAAACAGCTAACTAACCAAATTAAGCAAATCCACAAACTAAATGAAAAACTAAAAGGTATAACTATCCTCGCTGGAACCGAGGTGGACATCCTCGCCAACGGCTCTTTGGACTTCGACAACAAGCTACTTGCCGAGCTTGATTTCGTAATAGCTGCGATACATTCCGGCCTGGCCAGCTCCCGCGAAAAGGTAACCACCCGCACATTGAAAGCTATGGACAATCCGTATGTAAGCTGCATCGCTCACCCTACGGGTCGGCTCATTGGTCAGCGTGAACCAATGGATATCGATATGGCCGCTGTAATCAAACATGCTGCTCACACACACACTGCCCTGGAGGTAAACGCAAATCCCTGGCGGCTGGACCTTAAAGATACCCACTGTAAGATGGCAATTGAGGCGCAGGTTATGCTGGTCATCGGAACCGATGCTCACAGCATTGGTGGTCTCAGCTTGATGGGCTACGGCGTGGCAACTGCTGCACGTGGCTGGGCAACGAAGGCCGATGTCCTAAATACCCTCTCAGCAGCCAAAGTCAAAAGCTGGACCACCAAGAAGAAAAAAAGCTAAACAATGAAGTACGAGCAAGTACAACACCATGTTGTCTAAATCCGTCAAAATTTTATTAACCGGTCTGCCGGGCTGCGGCAAAACAACTGCTGTAATGAGAATCATATCTAACCTCGACCCCAAAAAAATAGCAGGTTTCCATACGCAGGAAATCCGCGAAGACAATACCCGCAGAGGTTTTAGCTGGACCCGTCTCGATGGTGCTACCGGCATTCTCGCCAACGTGAATACCAAATCTCCCTACAAAGTCGGCAAATACGGCGTAGATGTTTCTGGATTTGAAAAGTCTGTAGTACCAATCCTGGATATTAACCACAGCGATGCAGAATTATTCATTATCGATGAAATCGGCAAAATGGAGTGTTTTTCGAAAAAGTTTGTTACAGCGGTACGCCGGTTATTTCCATCTGATAAATCCGTATTAGCCACTGTGGCACAAAAAGGGACTGGTCTTGTCTCTGAAGTAAAAAATTATCCAGACGCGAAGCTATTTAATTTAACAGCTAAAAATCGCGATAATATCATCACCGAAATTTCACAAATCCTTTCTTTTCTTAAATAAACCTTATAATACACGACGGAGAAATATTAAGCCATAAAGACAGGGATTAACAATGAGCGAGCTAATAACTCTTCCTGAGCCAAATCAAGATGGCTCGATGTTATTGGAAAAAGCCATAGCCCTTCGGCGGTCGTGGCGAGATTTTTTGCCGAGGGCTCTTACAATTGAGCAAATTGGCCAACTGGCCTGGGCAGCACAGGGTCAGGAGGCCGGCAGTAGGTATCGCACAGCACCTTCAGCTGGAGCAACCTATCCTCTGGAGCTTTTTGTCGTAACCGCTGATGGTTTGTTTCACTACTTACCTGCCAAACATGCCCTTGAAAAGCTAACAGACCAAGACCTGCGTACAGAACTCTCGACTGCTGCCTGGGGACAGGAATTTATTGAAGCGGCACCGTTAACACTCATCTTCGCCGCCGAATTTAGCAGAACAACAAATCACTATGGCAAACGAGGTATCCGTTATGTGTATATGGAAGCAGGTCACGCTGCCCAGAACGTTCATCTTCAAGCCGAATCATTAGGCCTTGGCTCTGTCGCCGTTGGCGCTTTCGATGACCTCTCTGTTAGCAAAGTTCTGTCACTACCCGCCGTTAGGCGTCCTGCGGAGAAAAATCTTGAACCCATATATATGGTCACAGTAGGCTATCGCCGCAAATAATTTCAGGTATAATCTTTTCCATAAGGAGTCCCTAGGACAATGTCGCTCGATTGGGCTGACAATACCGTTCAACAACTCTTAAGCAAAAACCTGATACAGAAAGGAATTTGCTTGATTCTTGGCGCCTCCGATACTGGCAAAACTACCCTTGCAGCAACTCTGGCAAAGCACGTATCTAAGAGCCAGCCGGTCGGCGTTATCGACGCAGATATTGGCCAGTCTCATATTGGACCACCTACAACAGTTGGCTGGGCTATCGTAGATAATCCACTCGTCAGGGCGGAGCCTGCCGGAGCACGGCAAATCAATTTCTCGAAGCTCACCGTCGGTGGTATTAGTTTCGTAGGCGACATAACACCGGTAGGGCACCTGTTACAGCTAACCACAGCCATAACACAATGTGTTCAGCAGGTATCCGAAGTTGCCGAGCTAATCATAGTCGATACGCCTGGTTTTATCCGTGGGTCGGCAGCAACCGCCTTATGGTGGACGGTGCAGCGAATATTAAAGCCAAAGCTGATTTTAGCGGTTCAACGTGACGGCGAACTAAGTAATATCCTTGTTGGCCTGCGGTCTCTCCAAGTGCAGCTTGAGACGATTAAATCTTCGCCGCAAATACCAACTAAATCGCCACAAGATAGACAAAGCTACCGAAAAAGTCAATTTATTAACTACTTCCATGACGCCGGGCCTTACAATATCAGCTTAAGTGACATAGCGGTTCAGCCAGGCCTAAGTTTACGACGCGAGAGTTTCATCAATCGGGTGATTGGGTTGAGAGATGAAAATGGTATAGATATGGCCATAGGTATAATAACCGGTTGGCAGCAGGATGGTATTATGGTTGTTAAAGCACCTCCGCTTGACATCCGGCGAATCAGTTGTCTTGTTATTGGAGACATCACGATAGGAATTTGCGATGAGTAATATGGAAACTGTTTTCATTGATGGTAGCACGGGCGAAGGGGGAGGTCAAATACTGCGAACGAGCTTGGCTTTATCCTGTATAACCGGCAAAAGTTTGCACATTGAAAACATTCGTGCCGCGCGCCGCAATCCAGGCCTGGCGAAGCAGCATCTAAGTTGCGTCCAGGCTGCCCGTCAAATCTGCAACGGTAAGTGCCAGGGAGCTGTCCAACGCTCAAAAGTACTGGATTTTCAACCTGGGCCTGTACAAAGCGGCGATTTCTGTTTTGATATTGGCTCCGCTGGCTCTGCATCCTTGGTAATTCAAACTCTCTTACCTGCTCTGTTTTTAGCAGACAAACCTTCGACAGTCACCGTTACCGGTGGAACTCATAATCCCCTGGCCCCGCCGTTTGATTTCCTTTCCGAAACCTTCCTGCTGGCTATCGCAACCGCTGGTTTCCACGGTAGTTGCAAACTTGTAAAACACGGTTTCTTTCCTGCTGGTGGCGGGAAAATCACTTTTAATATCCAGCCTTGGCAAAAAAACATACGCAAAACAATCAACTTCTGCGAACCAACTAATAAACCTCAAATTTCCGCCCGTATATATACTGCAGAACTTCCTGAAAATATCGCTCAGAAACAACACAAACTTCTGCTCCAAAGCAAGCTTGACTTCAAAAACATCGAACAGATTAAGGTAACAGATTCTGATGGCCCCGGAAATTGTGTGATGATTCGGCTTTGTAACAACAAATACATAACAGTATTTACTGCATTTGGAATGCGAGCTAAACCATCCCATAATGTGATTAGTGAGGTTGTCAATTTAGCTAAGGATTTCTTGGTCAGTGGTGCTTGTGTTGACCGTTTCCTGGCTGACCAACTTTTAATCTATATGGCAATCTCAAAGGCTGGCTGTTATATAACCAATGAGCTTTCCGCCCATCTTATAACAAATATGGAAATAATAAAAAAGTTCCTTGATGTTGATTTCTACGTGGATAAACAGAAAGAAATCTACAGGGTTTCTGTTGTGCGGTCACAAGATAATCTGTGAAAATAGGTTGATTCGAAAGTATGAAGAGATTTTAGTTGTTTGAAGTTAGTTCGAATGTAAGAGAATTTAAGGAGTTTGCTATGGATATTTTGCGAAGAATAGGTAAATTTACGGTAATAACAGCGTTGTTAAACGTCTTGATATTTATTAGCATCTTGCTAGCTCGGCAGAAAGAGGAGGGAAGGGAGGTTAGTATCGGCGAGCGATTCCACAAGGAAACCTCATTAACATGGCGGGGTGTTATAGGGGACATGTTTCGTGCAAAACCCAAACAGCCACCTCAGTACAAGGTTTACCCCGGCGCAAGTAAGATAGAATTACCAAAGCCTAAATACGGGGGGATAACAGTCGAAGAGGCCCTTAAGAAACGGCGTTCCATACGTAATTATTCCACAAAACCAATCAGTAAAGCACAATTATCACAGCTATTATTTGCTGCGCAGGGGGTAACGGGAAAGATGTATGGTAAGGCCCTTCGCACCGCACCATCAGCTGGGGCCTTATATCCGTTTGAAATCTACGTAATCATTAATAATGTACAGGATTTACCACGAGGCATCTACCATTATTCCGTGTTAGACCACGCTTTGGAACTGGTAAAGTCTGGAGATTTCCGTGGTCAAATTACTAATGCTGGATTGGACCAAGAGATGCTGGGTGACGCAGGGGTAACCTTTGTCTTATCTGCTATCTTTGACTGCGTCCGTCACAAGTATGGAGAACGTGGCTTTCGATATGTGTATATGGAAGCTGGTCATATCAGCCAAAATATCTATCTACAGGCAGTTTCCTTGGGACTGGGTTCTGTTTGCGCCGGTGCCTTTTTAGATGAAAGAGTTAATCAACTAATTGATGTTGACGGTCAGAAGGAAGCTGTTGTTTATCTACATGCGGTGGGTGCTCTATGAAACGTGGGGATATTAATTATACTATCAGCCTTCTGTTATTGTTTTCGGTCGTTATTACCGGGACAACAGGTTACATTCAGTCGCAATTGGATCTTCGCAAGTTTGTTCCACACCGCTACTTTGCCTATATTGCCTTAGGGCTTACGGGTGTTCATGTGTCTTTGAATGTTGGCAAGATTTGGCAGTACATCTGTAGAAAAATTAAAAGAAAAGAATAAAATCAACAAAACACTTGTGAAACTGTTCAAAACTGGGCGATACAGGACTTGAACCTGTGACCTCCTGCGTGTAAAGCAGGATTAAAAAAAAGGCCGCAATAAGTCATCTAACTTAACGAACTGCAAGCCATTTTGTATTCAATCCAAAATGGCATCTTGCCAGCGGGAACCTCCATTTGCCAATAGAAGCTAATTAAATCCTTCAATTCACCCGCTGGCCGGCATTATACGATAATCGAACAGTAAGGTCAAGCTTTTCATCACCCTCCTCCGAAGCCAGATTCTGCCGTATAGGAATCTGGCTTTTGAGAACAATCCGCTTAGGCGGTTCACAATATGAAAAGTTTTTTCAGAAATGGCCGGTTCTGGCTCGCACCGCAAAATACGTATGGTCGCACTCACCGCCCGAAAGCCAGTATAAGGGCGGCAGCGTTTATTTTTGAAAAGTGAATATCGCGGGGTAGAGCAGTTGGCAGCTCATCTGGCTCATAACCAGAAGGTCGCTGGTTCGAATCCGGCCCCCGCTATTTGGGCCCGTAGCTGAAATGCCAGGGAATGGCACTGAGGCTGCCAAGCACCCGCAGCGGGCGGTACAGGGAGTTATTCCAAACCGCTCCGCTGCATTTTTGAAAAGTAAATTATGACAGAAGAAGAAAGACAACAAGAAATAGCTGAGCATCATTTGCAGATACCAGTTTCCTGCAGAAAAACCTACGATAGGGCCATCACAGGGCAAAGTTTGCGAGCTGGCGTCAATAGTCGGTGCTATGATTGTATGCAGTGGCAGGGCAAACTCGTAAAGGAATGCTCAAATATTACCTGTCCTCTATGGCCTTATAGACCCAGACATGGCGTTTCCAAGGCTAATAAACCAGTTACAATTTTATCAACTATGCCCGTAACGCCTTCGAGAGTTAAAAAACAGCGTTCCAGAGCTACTACTTTTGTTAAAACCCCGCTGGCAAAGCCAACTCCACCTCCCGATGAGAAAGCCGCTCAAAAGGCTTCCTGCATAACGAGAAAAGTATCTGCGAGAAAGAGTCGTAAAAAGCTGGAGCTAACACCGCAACAGAAGTTCGAGAAGGGGATAAAACGTTTGAGAGCTCAATTCCCCCCGGAGGTATTTTCACAGTGTTTGGATAGGCTTTGCAGTATGAGGAATGAATAAATGAAATTTATCAAAGTGATTATAGCGGTATTTATGGCAATACTGTGCTGTCCGGAATATTGCTGCGAAGGCGCGGTGCAGGTGCAGGTAACCGATTGTAATTTGCTTGCTGAATTGCCGGTGATTCTACGGGCGGCTGAGAGAAACAACTGCATCGGCGATAATTTTCTAATCCTGCTGGCGATTCGAAAGGCGGAAAACGGCGGGCCCGGCAGGGAGTTCGGAGTGCTGCATCCGAGATGCCTGGCGGAGATTGCTCGGCGTCCACGGGATAGTCTCGATATTCAGGCGGGCTGGGCAGCGGCAACAATAGTCAAAAACAGGCTGCGCTGGACTGCTGCCGGCAGGCTGGGGGAGTTTATAGATTTTCTCGGTGACAGATATTGTCCGCCGGAAGTTGATCTGCAGGGCAATATCAATTTCAAACGAAACGTGAAATTCTTCCATGATAAGTTTACAGGAAAATTAAAATCAAAATGAGCAAAACCAAATGCACATATTCCCATGTTGACAAGATGACGGAATCACGGGGTTGGTTCCGACTGCAACTGTGGACGATAGAAGGTATGCTAAATGGACGTTGGCCGTATTGGTTGGCTATTTGTTTGAATAGGACAATAGGCAAACTGCCCGAATGGTCTATTCCTCAGATAAAGTTTAACGCTCACTTTCAAGGTTCGCAACCGACACCTGCTCTAAAGTCTCAACTACTCCAAAGCGAAAAGGGTAAAGCAATGCTTGCGATGGTGGGTAGTCCAGCAGATGCCAATAAACATATTATTAGCGTCTTTGAGAAATGCTTAAGGCGAAGCGGGTATTTACAACAGTTGATTGACTGGTGGTTGTGGGGTTTCGGTTCTGCCCGTGTAAAAGAACGGCCTAAAATAGATGAAGAGGCGGCGATAATTCTTTATAGTGAATTTGAAATACATCGCCTCATTGGCAATCCAGCTGACTGGGGGGCACAAATCGGCTCAACATTTTTAGAAAGAAGCAAAAAAGGCACAGGCTGGTTTCCGACCCCCGCTCATATTGCAAACATGATGGCGAAAATGACTATAGGCGATGATGATTGTCGCACCAAATCTGTTATGGACCCTTGTGTAGGGACAGGGATATTCCTTTTAGAGGCGAGCAACTATTCACTCAATTTATATGGTGTAGATATTGACCCTCTAATATGTTCTCTCTGTGAGTTTGCAGGATGGCTATATGTGCCTTGGATGGTTTGTGGCAACAAGTCAATGATTAAAGAGTTTAAGGAAGAAGAAACAGTGTACGTGAAGGATGTAGAAAGCAAAGAGCTACAAACAATTGATGTTTCTCCGGGAGAACAAGGGGTTTTATTCCCGGAGTTGATAAATAGTTTCGGATAAAAAACTGGAAGGTAAACGTGAAGTATTTTTATAACAAATCCAAGAGCCAATGAGAATAAACGTACCAAAGCGGGCACAGAAGGATTTCTGGAATGAGCCGCCGGAAGGCTCAACAGAATTTTGGGCCTTTCGAGAAAAGCCGGATTGCAAAGTCAGAGATGTAATTGAGTTTTATTTCGGTAGCAAAAAGGTGGCCGAGACAACTGTGGCAATAATAGAAGCCCCTGGTTTTTCTGTATGTGAGCACAGTAATAAATTCAAAAACCATTGGAAGGTATTCTGGCTGCCGGAGAGCTTTATCGATTTAAGGGAATGACCACGCCCAGCAGGGAGGCTGAATGCATCGAGGTAATATTGATAAAGTAACAGCCAAAGCACAGAAAGAGGCAGAACTCAAGGAACGTCGTCAAAGAAGATTGGAACGAGCTGCCCAGGTTGACGCGGAGCATCAAGAGATGGCAGAACAACAGATGCTGGAAATTTACGGTCCGCAGATATGTGTCTGGGAATGTATCAACTGCAGTGCTGAATATGAACAGAAAATTAAGCCGGAGAGATGTGTCAAATGCGGACGCTTCAGTTTTGAGAAGAATTTTTATCGCAGAAAAACAGGATCATAAATGGACATTCAAAACGAAATCTTAGAGCAGCGATGGG
>CAZTWR010000005.1:13747-19796 GCA_964618055.1 uncultured Pirellulales bacterium
CAGATTTGGGGCGTGCCAGCGGAAGAAGGTGAGAAAGTAGAATCATCGGCGAATTATTGCCCATACAAAGAGATCGAATGCTCGGCCTGGGACCATGGCTGCCAGGCGGAAATTTGCATTTTGGAAGCAGATTAAATGGATCAGTCGCATCTTTTCAGTGTCGAGATGGCAAAAAAGTACGGGGTGAATGCCGCAATTATGATTCGGCATTTTCAATTCTGGATTTCAAAGAATAAAGCCAACGGTAAACACCAGCATGACGGCCGCACGTGGACATATTGCTCAGTCAAAGCGTTTACGGAGATTTTTAAATACTGGACCTCCCGGCAGATTCGAGTTATATTGGACAAACTTCTTCGCAAGGGGGTCATAATCAAGGGCAACTATAATCCGAAAGGATACGATCACACCACTTGGTATGCTTTTAAGGACGAAAAGCGATTTGTCATAATTGACAAATCGAATAGTCAAAAAGGGAAAAAGGGTTCGTCAAAAACGTCAATTGGAATTGACGGAAATGACCGACCTATACCAAATCCAATAACCAATGATAAAACAGATAAATCAACAGATCAATCGTTGCTTCCCCCAAACGAGATGTTGGAATTGGATTTGAAGATAGCAGAAGGCAAAAAGTTCTTCTTAGAAAACCTACCGAAAGTATTTCACAACCGCATAAATAGAAGAGAGGCAGCAACTTTCGCGAGGATTACGTTATATCTTATTGCGGAGTGTCAGGCTTGCAGGCTTAAACCATCCATTTTCTACAAGGCAATCGACTGGGCAAAGGAAGCTATGGTTTCAAATGCCGCCAGTAAAAAGGCTCTGTTCGTAAGCAAAGTTAAACAATCAACAGGATTCAAGGCACAGAAGAAACTATTGGTCGGGTAAATATTAACTTTTTTTAGGAGAAACAAAAATGAAATCAAAAAAATTCATACTTTGTTTGATGTTTATGAGCTCGATGCTCATATATGCAGGTTGTGATACCACACCTGCCGAGCGAGTGGCTGCTATTAAGGCAACTCTCAATCAAGCCTCTGCTATTAATCAAACAATAGATTCCAGCATCGCCGATGTCGAAAAGGTTGTTGCCGATAGCCAAACAATTATAGCCGACCCTAACATTCCGCCGGATATGCGGTTGGAGGTTGAGCAGGTTCTTGCAAAAGCCTCCACCCATCTGGCTAAATTGAAAGCCGAAAAGCAGAAAGCCTCAGCCTTCATCGAGCGGTATCAAGCACTTCTCGACCAGGTCGATGTAAATAATTTAACCGTCGAACAGGAATTGCAGCTTTATGCCGAAGGAGCTGGCGAAGCCGGTAAGCTTTTACCCCAACCATATCGAGGCTATGTTATTCTTGTTGCCGCCTTGGTGCCCTTGCTTGGCAGTATCATTAAGAATATTAACCAGGCCCGGCAACTTAAGGACGGCAGAAAGAAAATAACCGAACTGGTCATATCTGTTGATTCGTTGCTCGAGTCAGATCTTGTAAGTGACCCGAAGAAGGCCAAAACACTATTGGCAAGCAAGCAACCGACGGCATCAGCCGCGGTCGATGCCATTCATGGTCCAATGAAGAACACCGGGCCATAAATACAACGAGGTGAAAGGTCCCCGCCCGTGTTTTTTAAATTGCCGGGCGGGGCTGTACTGAAAAACCGGATTAGTGAAAGGAGATATTGATGCAATTGTGCAATGTAGAAATTAAACAAATCAGAATTAGCGGGGATAATCCCAGAATCATCAACAAAAAAAGCGAGGAGTTCCGCGAGCTGGTAAGCAGCATAAAGTCGCTGGGCGTCAAGGTGCCTATTCATGTCCGCGAAAACCCGAACGGCAAAAGCGGTTATGAAATGATTGCTGGCGAGAGGCGGCTGCTGGCTGCCGGAGAAGTGGGCCTCAACACGATACCTACCATTAACCACGGCGTGTTAAGTGACGATACGGCGTTCGAGGTCACGTTCGCCGAGAATTTTGCACGCGAGGACCTGACACCGCTTGAACAGGGCAAGGCCGTTGCGACGTTGATGGTTAAATACAAAGGCGATGTTAAAGCGGTGGCTTCTAAGATGGGCAAATCAGTTCGATGGGTCATGCAGCGAAAATCAATCCATAACAATTTATCCCAGCTGTGGAGAAAAGCAATAATTGAGGATCCGGATTTCAAAGATTTTACGGCATCACATCTACAGATGATTGCTGCGATGCCTCGGAACGTTCAGGATGAGTTGTTTAAGTATTATGATATCAGTTATGGGGAAATACCCACAGTCAAGGAACTTGAAAAAACCATTTCTGATCGCATGCGTCTTTTGACTAAAGCACCATGGAATTTAGACTGTTCCAAACTGATAGAAAAAGTGGGTGCCTGCAGTAAGTGTTCTAAGCGCAGCAGCAGCCAGCCGGGCCTGTTCGATGATACAGATGATGCTGAGACAATTAAGAAAAACGACCGCTGCCTCGACGAGAATTGCTGGAATGCGAAATTAAAAGCACATCTTGAATGGAAAATTAATGAGCTGAAGGCAACATATCCCAACCTCATTTATGCGGTCATGCCAAATGACTCCTTTGATTATAGTGAACGCCTGGAACTGCAGGAGAGATTTGGTAACGTGGCAAATGAATGGAAGGTTTCGAAGGAAGGCGCCAAAGATGCTATCCCTGCACTGATTGTGGCCGGAGCCAACGCTGGGGAATTGCGGTGGGTTATTATCAAGACAACAACCAGCTCAGGAACAACACGCGAGGTGGGTGCTGATGGCAAGCCGAAACCGAAGCCATTGAGGGAACGGCGGGCCATGCTCGAGAAAAAACGCTGGTTCGTCGTGATTCGCAAATTGATGGAAATAATCGGGGAAAGTCCTGTCGAGAAGGTTATCAGTAAAGACCACGTTATCACGGTGATGGCCCTGGTGGTGACATTCGGCACAAGCAAAGCTTACGGGGACAAGGGTAATTGGGATGACTTTAAGAAGCTGACAAAATTGCCGGAGGTTTTAACAAAGCTGTGGGAAAGTGTAAGAGGGACTATCCGCAACAACCTGTCCTATTGCGGTCCCATTACTCAAACGCCCGACCATCTTATTGGGGATGCCAAGTGCACCGCCCAATTGCTGGGGATCGACATCGATGCGATGTTCAAAGAGGTGTCCGAGAACGATTATCCGGAACCAAAATCCTGGGCAGGTCTGAAAGCGGATGGCACACCCAAAGCGGCCGGGCCGAAAAAGAAAAACTCGAAAAAGGCCGGCAAATCAAAGAAAGCCAAATCATAGGGCATGAATGGCGGTCCTGGTGGAGAAAGTGGTGACACGGGGCACCAGGGCTGCAGAAAGGGTTAATAAATGGGTGTTATCTATCGACCAGCGGGCAGAGCCGGGGAGTTTTCGCACCTGGCGGCGAATCTATATGTCGGCTGCAGTCATGGTTGTATGTACTGCTATGTGCCGGATTATACGCATAACAACGAGTTTCATACTAAACAATCAGTTCGTAAGGATGTGATCTATCAGCTGAGGAGAGAAGCCCCGAATTTCACAGGCACGGATGAGCAGGTATTACTCTGCTTTACTTGTGATCCATATCAACCACTTGATGATACCGAACAAATCACCCGCCAGGCCATCAAAATTCTGCGAGCTAATGACGTGCCGTTTCAGGTTTTGACTAAAGGCGGAATAAGGGCCACGCGAGATTTCGACCTATACGGTCCTTATGATACATTCGGAACGACTTTGACGCTGTTGGATGATGATAAATCCAGATTGCACGAGCCGCGTGCAGCTCTGCCGCAAGAGCGGATTGCAGCGATAAAGCTTGCCAAAGAAAAGGGAATCGAGACATTTGTCAGTCTGGAGCCGGTTGTAGAGCCGGCGGCTTCATTAGAAATAATCCATCAAACACGTACATTCGTTGATCATTTCCGAATCGGCAAACTAAATCACGTGGATACCGGAATTACTGCTCAAAGTTGGCGGAGATTCGGTATTGCGGCCATTCAATTGTGTCGAGATCTCGGTGTCGATTATTATATCAAAGCGGATTTGGCCAAATATCTTGATGGGATTCACTTTTTCAACACAGACAAACGAAAGGTCAAGCGATGATAAACTGGCT
Organism: uncultured Pirellulales bacterium; assembly: GCA_964618055.1. Lineage (GTDB taxonomy): Bacteria > Planctomycetota > Phycisphaerae > Sedimentisphaerales > Anaerobacaceae > CAYYFT01. Next base: position 17,871 of record CAZTWR010000005.1, read on the forward strand.
CATTGCAGCTATTGCCTTGGTGGGGGTTGTATTGAATGTTTGGGGCAAATGGCAAGGGTTTTTGTTCTGGCTTATTTCTAACGCTTGGTGGTGTGGATACAACTATGTTTCGAATGAATATGCTCAATCGGTTTTATTCGGTGCGTTCTGGTTTCTGTCGTTGTATGGGATTTATAAATGGCGAAAGAATAGAGAGGCAACTGAAAAGAAAATAGAGCAGGCCAAGGCGGAGAGACGCAACTTTAATAACAAGCAAATGTCGACATTGTTTCATAATAATTTCGTTATGGCTCAGCATATTGTTGGACAGAAACATCCAAAAAAATCATTTAAGAAGGGAAAATCTGATGGCAAAAGAAGCTAAAAAAATCTCAGGTGAGGGTTTTCTGACAAGTGCGACATTGAAAACCGGCGGGATTAGATTTGTGTTTGATAACTGCACATCGAACAGTTCGATAGAGCAGCTTCAGAAATTAACTAAGCCAAAACAAAAAGACAAAGAAAAAGTGAAATTTGCCTTCGAGGCCGTACAGCCGGATCTACCATCGATGGAGTAATTCATGAGGCAACCGCGGACCGGTCCGAGAAAACGCAAGGATGTGATCAGCTGGAGAAAGCTCTTAAATGATGAGGAGCAGCAGCAGTTTATGGTCCATTTAAGAAAACAAGCCACTACGATTATGGGCAGGCGGATTTACTTGATATGTGACATTTTGCTTAATACAGGCCTGCGTATTTTGGAATTGGCCAAGTTGCGGATTCAGGACACGCCAGGTGTTTTAGGTGAAAACGTGATTGAAGTTTATATGGGTAAGGGCAAAAAGGACAGAACGGTACCTGTCAGTCAACGGCTGGCTAAAGCGATTGATAAATATATTCGCGAAATAAGACCGAGAACCCTGCCTCGACATATCCGTCGCAGTGATACGAGCAAGCCTATATTTTACAGTTCGCAACGGCGGACATATCTACAGATGGTCAAAGCAATCAACAAAAAAACCGGCGAACTGAAAACCAGGACTCGAGTATCTGTTTCGTTGTATAGGATAATAAAAGGTCTGGGCCAAGCTGCCGGCATAGCCAAAGCGATCCATCCCCACATGTTCAGGCATACGTTTGCAGTTAATGCTTTGAGGTCGAAAGAAGAAGGGGGAGCTGGAATTGATATATACGCACTGCAAAATTTAATGGGGCATTCGAGCCTGGAGACAACGGCCAAATATCTGCACTTTATTAACGGCCAGACGAACAGAATAGGTGAGCGTTTGGACCGCGGTTATGATGAGTTTTTATGAGCCAATGTAAACCTTTTGTAGAGTAATGATGACTTTAATTTATAAATTACTTGTAAGGTTATGTTTTTGTGGTGGTTATAAAAGCAACCGAGCACGCTTAAAATCACAAAAATTAAGCCAGCGGACATTCAAACAGGTGTTTGAAATTGGCCTTTTTAACTCAAAAATAGGGTTTTGGTTTTCAAAATCTGTGTTTTTGATAACAAAAATGGTGGTGCATGGGGACATGACAGTGACATCGGTTTTTAACATAGAAATGCGGATTTTAGAAAAGGTTGTGTCCGCTATGTCCGCTTTTTTTGGCGAATCTGCGTTTTTGAGTCAAAAACGTGGGGACACCAAATCTGCGTTTTTGAGATGTAAATAAGGATTTTGCAAGACAATTTTGCAGGGTAGCGCGCATCGAAAGGGAAAACGAAATGAATGCAACAAAAGCAATGAAAATTGTTATCTCTGCCCTGAAGTTTATGCAGGGCTATAAAGAGGCAGAACAAGACATGGGCCTGCAGCCCACAATCCCCTTGGATGACATCAAGGGTGTCATAGCTTCAGTAGAGGATTCCGCTTTAATAAAAAACGAAACGATTAAGCTGATCACTTCCATCCTAAAGACAAACATAAAAGTTTTAGA
>CAZTWR010000005.1:19896-23605 GCA_964618055.1 uncultured Pirellulales bacterium
ACGAAACGATTAAGCTGATCACTTCCATCCTAAAGACAAACATAAAAGTTTTAGAGAAGGGATGCCAAACGTATGCTCGAGACAAGGTTTTTTGTAAACAAGCTCAAAAAAAGATTGGTGTGTATAAAAAAATTCTTATAGGGCTACCAAGCTTTATTACCATTGGTGACACAACATCTATTGAGATGAAGATGGGAGTGAGTGTTGCTTGTGAAATTGAACATAAAAAATAAAAATGTCTACGGGTCCTTCCCAGGACTTGCGTTCAGTTGCAGTTGATGATGGCGCGCAAAAAGTGAATTTTGCGAGCAAAAATGCGTGTCCGGCCGGTGGAAATGACCCGCAGGAAATGTGCACCGCCGGATGGAATGGCCGAATTGAGAGGTGAAGGATGAAGCTGACGACAGAACAAGTTAGGGAGCGGTTGCACAATAAATATTCCGGCAATGATGTTATCCTGCTTGACGAAGTGAGAAGTGCAACAGGTTTTGGTTATAATTGCACAACGGCGGATGCCTTATGTTTTCATCTATGGCCGAGCGGGGGTTTTGAAATACACGGCTTTGAGATAAAAGTTACTCGCAATGATCTGCTCAAAGAAATACAAAGACCTCGAAAGGCCGAAAACATCAGCCAGTTTTGCGATAGATGGTGGCTGGTTGTCGGTGATGCTTCTATTGTTAACTTAGTTGAGTTACCTCCACATTGGGGATTAATGATACCTTATGGGAACGGGTTGAGTATTAAGAAATCTTCTGTATTACGGAAACCTACACCGATGGACAGAGAATTTTTTATGTCTATTGCTCGTAGTATGTATCGTCAGAACCCAGAAGCCGAAGCGATGCAGCAACAATGGCAACGTGGCTATGATGAAGGTTACAAAGAAGGCACAGAAAAAGCCCTGAACGATATGGGTGAAGCCGGTGAAATAATTCAAGCTGTACGGGAATTCGAAAAGACATCTGGGCTGAAAATAACAAGTAAATGGACGGTCAAAAGTTTAGGTGAAGCTGTGAGGGCTTTGCAAGACAGAGAGAAGGTGGAGGACTTTATCACAATGCTGAACTGGCAGCGAAAGCAACATCAAGGTTGTGTAGATAGTCTCAAAGAAATGCTGGCTGCATTGAAAAAATTTCAAGATGAGGTGAAGGATGTGTCGGAAAGGTGAACAGGTTGTGTTGGAATTGCCGGCGGAGATTGATAGCGGCAAAGAAAACCGGACCATCGCCGCCGATAAGTGCTGCGTAAATATTTTGAAACACCTTTGGGCCAATGGAATCGATACGCGAGGACACTGCTGCGGTCATAGCGAATGTAATCCGAGCATTGTCGTTGCAGAAAATTACAACAAAGCCGGCCTTGGCCGGATACTTTTCTTAATCGAAGAGGCAGACCCACTTAAAAGAGAATGGGATTTAATGCAATGGCAATTAACGAAGGTGAATTAGAAAGGCAGGTGATGCGAATGAAATAGAAGCAATGTAAGAAACTGTGATAAGTTACGCGATGTGGGGCGGGAGGTTCAGTAAAAAATGTTAACAAGAAGGTAAAAAGGTGAAGTTTCGTCCCAAAATCCCAAATTGAAAAACCGCCCCACAGGATTTTGAAAGAGATTATTGGCCACAGAGGACAGAGAGAGTATAGAGAAAATTAGTGTGGGTAATACCAAAGAATTTAGGTGTCTCAGCCTGTGTACGGGATACGCTGGAATCGAGCTGGGGCTTAAACGAGCTATCCCTGCTCTGCGAACGATCGCTTACGTGGAGATCGAAGCCTTCGCCTGCGCGAACCTGGTTGCGAAGATTGAAGCGAATCTCTTGGATGCAGCACCTGTCTGGACGGATATTAAGACCTTCCCTGCACGATATTTTCGCAATCGGGTACACATCATCACTGCCGGTTATCCCTGCCAGCCGTTCAGTTGTGCGGGAAAACGAAAAGGAACGGACGACCCTCGATACCTTTGGCCGCATATTGAGCGAATCATCAAAACAATTAAGCCTATTTGGTTCTTCGGGGAAAATGTCATGGGACATATTAAATACGGCTTCGCTGATGTTTATCGAAGCTTACGAAAAATGGGTTATTCGGTTGAGGCGGGATTATTTAGCGCGGCAGAGTGCGGTGCGCCCCATCTTAGACGCAGATTATTCTTTCTGGCCCACAATACAAATTGCAGATTCAAAACAATGTCGATGCAACAAGAGGGGCAATCCGCATCTGGGGACAGCAGTTCAAAACTGGCCGACACCGAAAATACCGACAGGCGGAGCAGAGAAAAGGCAGAGCAGAGCGAAACGAGGAAGCGGCGGAGAAGATTTGGCAGCGGCGATACAGAATGCTATTGGCCTGCCGCATTTGGACAGCAACAATATGAGTGGGAAGAGCCCAGGGTTATGGATGACACCCGAGGCAAAAAACGAGCAAGGTTATCAAATAGCCAGAGGCAAAAAATATCCAAGACTGGGAACACAGGCGCGATTTGCAACACCCACTTGCCCGGGGAAAAGAGGAACAGCGGGCGGACAAAAAAGAAACTTGTTGAAAGATCTAAAATGCCGAACCCGCCAATTAAACCCCGATTGGGTAGAGCAACTAATGGGACTCCCTGTAGGATGGACAGATTGCAATTACTCGGTAACGGTGTCGTGCCGCAGCAGGCGGAAAAGGCGTTCAGGGAATTGATGAGGCTGTTTGAATGAAAAGTATTCGATATTCGATGTTCGATGTTCGATACTTGATGTTCGATATTCGAAACAAAATGCGAAAATCAAAAATCAAAATGCGAGACCATGAGTGAATCGGGAATGAAAACTGATACCGTCATCCATTGTGAGCGGTGTGGAGCCCGTTGCAAAGTGGATGGGCCGCGAAACCCAGAGGCAAAGATGCTACGTCTGTCTAAAGGGCCCAAAGGTCTGTGCATAAACTGTGCCGTTCACGATTGGTTGAGAAATACTTATCCGGTTAATATGCTTCTAGCGGAATCCGGACCGAAGATACTGGCCTGTCCGCATATACAAAAGCAATTTACGGAAATAATGCAAGTCGGGCTGGCTGAGGCGCAGCCAAATGAAATCAATTGGGACTTAATTATCGAAAATTGGGATTTGCCGTTCCCGCACAAGGTGAAGCCGAGCGCGATTAATCCATGTACGCAGCGGGTAATGGATGAGATAGCGGCTGGGAATCGCCCGGGCCTCGGTAGCGCGGCCCCGCCAAAGCCTGACCCGCTGGCTGGTAAGATGACGATTACGAGTTTTGAGGAATTGAACTTGCTGGAGCCGGGTTTGGGTGACGACTTAAAATCAGCACTTGAGGGCAACAGATGAGTGAATGTAAGCGATGCGGTCAGTGCTGCCGGACATTGTGGGCTCAAATTACACGGCGGGACATCAGGCGAGAGCCGAAATTGCAGCAGTACGCAAACGAGGCAGATCGGGACTGGTGGCTGCTGCCGACGCCGTGCCCGTTCCTGACTGAGGAAGGACTGTGCTCGATCTATAAAACACGGCCTACAGAATGCAGGGGCTTCGAGGCCGGTGTAGATGAGAGATGTTATATGAAGAAAGCAAGGGAAATGGGCGTGTTTAACCCTGTAACTATACGGTAGTTTCGATGCGGAATTGTCAATGGACTTGGCCATCCCTTACGGGACTGTAAGATAAAAAATGAAGGAGATATTAATTGAATGAAGGTTGTGCTG
>CAZTWR010000006.1:0-22936 GCA_964618055.1 uncultured Pirellulales bacterium
AATTCACAACATCGACAAATTTGTGGCAATCGGTACAGTTTGCGCATATCCGAAATTTACGCCGGTGCCGTTTAAGGAAGAAGACCTCTGGAACGGATATCCCGAGGAGACTAACGCACCGTACGGATTAGCTAAAAAGATGCTATTGGTGCAATCGCAATCTTACCGGGCTGAATATGGTTTTAATTCGATATTTTTACTGCCAGTGAATCTTTATGGCCCTGGTGACAATTTTGATCTTAAAAGCAGTCACGTGATACCGGCGCTGATAAAAAAATGTGTCGATGCACTCGAATCGGGCGCCAACTATATTGACTGCTGGGGCACTGGCAAGGTCTCACGAGAGTTTATCTATGTGGCTGATGCAGCTGAGGGAATCTTGCTGGCGACCGAACATTACAATGGAGCAGAACCTGTCAATATAGGCTCGGGATTGGAAATAACCATAAAAGACCTTGTCGAGAAAATCACCACAATTACCGGCTTTAGCGGCCAAATCCGCTGGGATAGCTCCAAGCCAGACGGTCAACCCAGACGATGTCTGGACGTTTCGAAAGCCAAGGAATATTTTGGTTTCGAGGCTAAAACCAGCTTTGAAGAGGGACTTAAGGAAACTATTAAATGGTATAGGGAAAACCACACATGAAGGTTTAGTAGCAAAGAAGGTTTAAAGGTAATTGAGCGCTTGGAAAAAAGCAAAAAGAATTGATTTTCCTATTGGAGTAAACCGTTTTCCCGACTGAAGCTTCGGGGTCTTTTGATGGACTCGAATAAGCAGAGCACATCAGTGAATCAGTGAAAGGGCGTCCTGCTAACTGGTTTAATCAAATTGCAGATTTTCGTGTCAAATACGCAAGTTTCTGAAAAAAGCGTACGAAAACGTTTGAAAATATTCAAAAACGTACAAAAAATGAGTTGAAACGTGCAAATAAAGTGTACGTTTTTGATAGTATGTTATACAGACCATTGCGCATTTGATTGATTTTCCCCCAGTTTGAGTGCACCGATAGATTAGTATAAGGCAAATCGTGAGTTGGTGTAGCATGGGGGGCTTAGTAACTTAAGGGGCAACATTCCACTGAGAACATTATGAAGAATATAAATGAAGCAAAAAAACGGTTATTAGCCAATATCGGGGCAAACATACTGGCTATAACTGTAGGCTCACTGATAGGAATTTGGCTAACTCCGTATTTGATACGAAATCTTGGAGTTGAATTGTACGGAATGGTGCCTTTAGTTCTCTCAATTTCGCATTATTTTGGACTCTTTACCTTGGCGGTTACAGGGACCGTTGGCAGGTTTGTAGCATTGTATATCGACCAAGAAGATCTTGAAAAAGCGAATTCATATTTTAGCACAGCTTTTTTCTCTTTAATATTATTATGCTCCTTGCTGCTGGTGCCAAGTATTCTGATGGCCATATGGATGGCAAGGCTGTTTCATGTGCCCGCAGGCTATGAAAGCCAAGTAGGAATACTATTCTTTCTTGTTATCTTATCATCATTCATATCGGCGTTGTCCAGTCCCTTCAGGGTGAGCACGTTTGTAAAGCATCGATTTGACTTGAGCAACCTTGCTAAAATCCTAAGCAGGATTTTGCAGGTTATTATCATGGTGCTATGTTTTACATTACTGTCAACATCATTGTCCTATGTTGGCTTGTCGTATATTGGAATGGCGCTGGTTTTGCTTATATCAGGTGTGCTGTTTACCAAACATCTTACGCCGGAATTACGTTTGTGGAGGAGCTCGTTTAATTTCCAAGCATTGCGTGAGATGGCAGGTATGGGGGGTTGGATAATAGTCAACCAAATAGGTGCACTTCTTTACTTAAGCATAGATTTGATGGTTATAAATATATTTTTGGGCCCGTTGCAAGGTGGGCGGTATGCACCGATCGCCCAGTGGGTTGCTCTGCTATCAGTGCTGGGTGGTGCTATAGGCGGTGTCTTTTCACCAATAGCTGTTGAATACATAGCGAAAAATGACGTTAAGGGACTGGTGCGTCAAACTCAGCGGTCAATAAAGTTTATGGGTATGTGCCTGGCTTTTCCCATAGGTTTGTTGTGCGGCTTGTCGCAGCCGCTACTGAGAAGGTGGTTGGGCGAGTCCTTTGCGGACCTTAGCCCATTGATGTGGTTATTGATAGCTCCTGGGATGATCAGCATAGTAATTAGACCGATGTTTGCGGTTAACAGGGCTTTTAATAAAGTCAAATTGCCTGCCATAGCCACCATCATTGGGGGATGCGCAAATCTGGTTGGATCAATATTACTCGTTCGGTATACAGGGTTAGGCATTTATGGAGTTGCGGTCGCAACGATAATATGCCTAACCGGGAAAAATTTGTTTTTCACACCCATCTACGGCGCGGTCATCACGAATCAGGTAAAAACGAAATTTTTCAACAGTTTTGTACATGGATTGTTAGTATTTGCATTGATTGCTTTAGGAACATTGGGCTTTAGCAGAATATATGACTTAGCTACAATTCCCCGCTTGGTTTGTACAGTAGTCGTTACATGTGTAGTTTATGTTGTGGTGTGTTATTCGCTGGTCATGAATAAGAGTGATCGAAGTTTTGTTTTGTCCCTCATTTCAAAAGTCAAATCAAAGAAGTAAAGAATTTACGCAAAAAGAACACGACAATAGGAATCAGTTTGAGACGACATCCAACAACTTTACCGAAAATACCAAGCAAAAAGTAGCTAAGTGAAACCTGGTTGAATATGGAAAAACCACTTTTTATATTACACGGTAATGGCTCTTTTTTGAATCACGGTTGTGAAGCAATTCTGAGGTCCACAGTCTCAATTCTACAGAAAGAATTTGGTCCTTGCCGCTTTGTGAATAGCCCACCACGTTGGGTTGAATTGGGGCAGGTTGACGATTTGGATGCGGATATTATACATAAAATGCCCCACAAAATAGTGCGTTGGCGCCCAAGGTGGTTTGTGTATCGGCTAAGAAGGCGTTTGCTTGGTGGTGGCAGGGAAATATTCGAGCCGTATTTGCCGGAATCTGCTGCCACACTTTCTCTGGGAGGTGATAATTATTCCTTGGACTATGGTAAGCCCGTACGATTCTTTGAGGCCAATAAGGCAACTTTGCGTTATGGTAAGCCGGTAGTTCTATGGGGGGCATCAATCGGGCCATTTAGTAAGGACCCAGAATTCGAAAAATACGCTGCACATGAATTGAAAAAAGCAACGCTGATTTGTGCCCGTGAGTCTGAGACAATCGCGTATCTTGCAAAATTAGGTGTTTGTCACAATGTGCGAGCTGTTTCCGACCCAGCCTTTGTTCTTGAACCACAGGTCATTGAGGATATACCACCGAGACTAAAAATCATTCAGAAACCATGCATAGGAATCAACATATCACCCTTACTTGGTAGATATTGGCAAGGCGAGCAGTGTTGGATAGAACATGTAAGAAAGTGTGTAAGAGCAATACTTGAGAAAGTGGACCTTCCAGTAATTCTGATTCCACATGTGGTGCAACCAACTAATGATGATTATGCGTTTATGAAGCAAGTGGTGGAAAATTTGGGAGATTTTCGTAGTCAAATTACGTTGATTGACCGACATTATAATGCTCCACAACTTAAGTGGATAATATCCCAGATGAAAGTTTTCGTTGGAACTCGTACACACTCAACTATTGCGTCCTTGTCCAGTTGTGTGCCCACAGTGAGTATTGCTTATAGTATGAAGGCACGAGGTCTTAACAAAGATATTTTTGGTCACTATGATTGGGTGATACCAGTAAATGAATTGCGGGCGGAATTTCTGGCCGAGAAAGTGAACACGCTTCTGAATCTTAGTTCCAAGGTCAGAGCGCATCTTATGGGAATGATGCCTGCTTACCAACAAAGGGCTTGGGACGCTGCAAAGCACATCAGAGAATTGTTGCCCTGAGGTAATAGTAGATTTGGCAAAGCCTAAGGACGAGACGGAGCGGTATTTTACTGAAGTTGGTTTTTAGATGGAATATCCAAAAGCAAAAGTCAGCATCGTAATTCCATTATACAATAAAGCACCATATGTGGAACGGGCTGTTAGGTCGGTTTTGAATCAGACATTCAGTGATTTCGAGCTTATCGTGATCGATGATGGTTCCGAAGATGGTGGTGATAGAATAGTTGAAGCAATAAAAGACCCACGAATCAGATTGATTCGCCAAGAAAACGCCGGCCCTGGAGATGCCCGCAACCACGGGATCGAGTTGGCACAAGGGCAGTTTATAGCCTTCCTAGACGCCGATGATCTGTGGCTGCCGGGAAAATTACAAGACCAAACCAACTTCATGCTCAAACACCCTGAAGTCGAACTATCCGCCACCAACTACACAAGACACCCTGATGTCGCGGACAAACCCAAATGGCGTCTGCCTCCGGAACAAAGGTGGTGGATTTGCTCCAGCATTTTCACCGCTTACGTTAAAGGTTTTAGGCCCTGCACACCCACGGTGATGGTCACAACCGCTGCCATTAGGGATGCTGGTGGTTTCCCCACCGATGTTCGTTCCGGCGAGGATGTCTACACTTGGTTCAAGGTCGGCGTAAAAACGCGCGTGGCCTTTGGACGCGATGTCCATGTCCATATTTACCCCGACCCTGTTAGTGTCACCAGAACCTCAGGATTTGACACTCACGACGGTGAACTGCTGTATGCTCGCTTGAAGAGTCTGGCCCTCGGAACCGGTAACAAGGCGGATTATAACGCCTGGAGAAAGATGCTTTTTTACTACTCCACCCTAAATTACATCAAACGCGTCATTAGGGCCGGCGAATTCTCGTCAGGAAAGAAGCTTCTCCAGAGCCAACGCCGATCCCTTGGGTGGTTTCGATATATTCTCCTCATGGTTATGCTGTTCATGGGACTGCTTTTGCGTAGAGTGATAACCCAGTTTCATAAATAGGAGTTTTATCTTAAGTTGGTTAGCTGGATAGATAAGTAGGGTTTAGGTTATAAGATTATGAACCAGCGTTATCGTCAGCACTTAAGCACATGGAGCTACCGCAGCAGCGTGCCCGGCCATCTTCAATTTCATGCTTTCGTTCATAGCATCAAGCTTTAGCATTCACTGAAGGAATTTTGGAGTTTAATTGGTCCTTATGTTCAATAAGCACCTGTACATGAGCTGGTGTGCCAAGCTGATATCGACGACCCTATCCATCACCTCAATCGTTGCTGTGCTGGGAAAGTAGGAGAACTTTGGCTATGACGAAGAAAATTACTTCTTATATGCCAAGACCAATAAAACGTGCATATCGGGGAACGCAGAGGAACTTTAGAATACTTACGAGCTCTATACGGTTACTACCTGATTTCATAGTGATCGGGACTCAAAAGGGTGGCAGCACTTCCATGTTTCAATATTTGGCAAGCCATCCGTATGTCGTACCTAGTTGTTGCAAGGAGGTAGACTTTTTCGATCTCAACTTCAGTAAAGGGGCAGCTTGGTATCGGTCACATTTTCCTTCAAGTTTATACAACAGGTGTTTTAAGACAGTGCGAAAAAGGGATCTCATAACTGGCGAGGCGAGCCCTTACTATATAATCCACCCCCGTGTGCCCAAGAGAGTCTCTGAGCTTTTGCCAAAGGTGAAGCTCCTGGCGATTATAAGAAACCCTGTCGACCGGGCATATTCGCACTACACTGGTGAACTTGAGCCGGGGTATGAAACCATCAGCTCCTTTGAAGAGGCAATAGACAAAGAGGAAGAAAGACTGCACGGCGAATACGAAAAGCTCCTTGAAGATGAAAATTACTACAGTTACAACCACCATCACTATTCGTACCTGGCAAGAGGTATCTATGCCGACCAGTTAGCCCGCTGGTTCGAGTATTTTCCCAAAGAACAAATACTGATCGTAAGCAGCGAGGATTTTCAGGCGGATACATCAAGGGTATTCAAGAAAGTCCAAGATTTCTTAGGTTTACCGTACTGGGAGCCACCAGTGTTTACGAAATACCGTGTTCGCAGCTACCCAAAGAAACTGAATCCCGCGACCAGAAAGCGATTGGTCAAGTATTTCGCGCCGCATAACAAGAGGTTATATGAACTTTTGGGCAGGAAGTTCGATTGGGACCGATGAAGTTCGCCAGAAGAGAGCTTCTTGTCGTGGATAAGAGCAGCCCAACGACGAGATGATAAGAGCTTTTTCAACAACCCTGTTGTCCATTGTTTTATTCTATTGAAAGGAAACGATTATAACGCTGTTTGAATTTACATATTGCTGCCTCGAGTGGACCATCGCGGTGCATTACACTAAGGTCCGCAGAATCTTAAAGAAACTGACCAAAGGCACCGAAGGATTTCAACTCTTAGATGTTGGTGGCAGAAAATCCCATTATACAATAAATGTAAATTGTGATGTACACATCGTTGACCTGCCGCGGGAGTCCGAGCTCCAAGAACAACTGGGTTTGGGATTGACCGATGACATAATGGAACAGCTTAGGAGACGTCGAAGTAATATCAAATCCATAAAACTGGAAGACATAACAAAAACGACCTTCAAAGATAATACCTTTAATGGTGTTGTCAGTGTCGAAGTGATCGAGCATGTTCTGGATGATTCAGCATTTGTTCATCAGATTCATCGAATTCTCAAGCCGGGCGGGACATTTGTTCTTACCACACCCAACGGAGAGGCCAGAGAAAAGACAAATCCTGACCACGTTCGCGAATACACTCGAGCGGAGCTTGAAATCAAACTCAGAGAATATTTTGACGACGTTGAAGTGTTCTACGGAGTAAAAAAAGGTTTTCTGCACAATATGACCATAAAAGGCTGGGTCAGCAAAAAGCCGAGCAGAATCTTGATTGCTCCGCTACTCATGTTTTGCGGAGTCTTAGCAAACTTATTGGAACGGGGCTCTTCCACAAAGGCAAAAAGTACCGAACATTTATTCGCCGTAGCCAAAAAATAGATAAAAAGTTTCACTTTGAAAGGTCCCTAACAGATGCGCCTTTGCTTTACCTCTCATGTCGGTTTTACTAAAGGTGAAGGAGTATATTATTGTACTCCGGGATTTGCCAAGCTTCTGGAAATGATTGCCCCATTATACGATGAAGTGGAGTTGTGCGCACCGGTTCTCGATGACCCACCGCCCAAGAATGACTCGAAAGTATGCATTCCCAACCTGACGCTTTGCCCTCTGCCTCCATATCACAGGGGATGTGAGATTGCCGCTTTCAAATATCCATTAAAACTGATGCGATGCCTCTGGCCGCATATCAAGCGTGCTGATGCTGTCTTGATAAATCTGCCTAATTACTTAAGTATTCTGGCCTGGTGGGTTTGCCTGCTTCAGCGTAAGCGGTTTGCTATTCGCATGGCGGGTAACTGGCCGGAGGTTATTCGTTTAGCCTTTCATAACCACGGCATGTTCGTTCTGGGTAACATTGCAGCTTGTCCCCATCAACTGCTTGTAAAGGCAATAGTTAAGACTTCAGATGTGACAATAGTTAATGGTCAGGAACTGGCCGATATTTACGGCCGGAATAACCCCCATGTTGTTCGTGTCGTCAGTTCAACCTTTCACAATACTGATATCGCCTCGACTATTGCCGGCAGTGGCTTTGATGAATGCCAAATTCTATATGCTGGCCGGCTGCAGCTTGACAAGGGACTTTCCGAATTATTTCAGGCAGCCAAGGATTTGCTGGCAGAAGGTCTGAAGCTTCGTATTCTACTTGCAGGCGAGGGGTGCCGTCGAGAGGATATAAGAAAGGAAGCTGAGGAGCTTGGTATAATTGATCGGGTAGAGTTTCTTGGTTGGATCGCCATTGAAAAGCTAAAGGATATCTACCGCACTTGCGATATATTTGTCTTTCCATCCTATTCTGAGGGTATGCCAAAGGTCATCACTGAAGCTATGGCAAATGGGTTACCGGTGGTTGTGACCAATGTCGGCGGCATGCCGAGCATCGTTCAGGATGGCAAAACCGGCTTTGTCGTACCCAAGAAAGATGCACCGGCACTGCAGAACGCTCTGCGAAAGCTGATTTTGGATAAGCCGTTGCGCCAACGCATGGCTGAGGTGGGGCTAAAGCGATCACATCAATTCACTATGGAGGCAGAACGTGCCTGTGTCAAGGCGGCTTTACAGAAATTCGGTTTGCTTTCCCATACTATCAAAGACCAGGAGACAAAGCAATGAGTCAGACGTATGATTATACTGAATACATTGACATGGAAGACGAATCCCTTTATGGCGAAATGCGTCCCGCGCCTTTGATTTTGCGGATTTTCTTGTTTGGGACCATTTTCCTGCTGGGGTCAGTGCATGCCAACAATGTTTTTCCATCCCATGTAGGACTTATCGTAAGCCAAGCTTGTATGGTGGTTTTGGCTTTGGCTGTCCTTCTGTTTGGATTTATTGGTTGCGGCTGGAAGGTCAAGATGCCGCCAGAAACCATTCTCAGCATAGCATTTGTGTTATGGTGTCTCACTGGTTTTTCAATTGGCAGGAACATGGCGTATTTACGTCAAACTTACACAACGCTTGTCAAGACCGTTGGGCTGTATGTGGTGATTGTCAATCTTGTTCGCTGCAGGAGAGATTTTATCTGGATGGCTTTTGGCTACGTTTGCACCGTTTTGCTTATGTTTGCGATGGGGTCCGAGATTATCATGGAAGAGGCTGCAGCAGGCATTCGCGCGGCAGGAACGGTAGGAGATGCGAATGGATTGGCCACGTGGGCAACCATCGGCTTCATCAGTATGATGATATGCTTCACCACGCTTCAGAATAAGGTTATCAAGAATCTGTTTTTGCTGCTGACACCTGCTTTTCTCTTTTTAGTCATCCGCTCAGGCTCGCGTAGCGGCATGCTTGGTATCGTAATCGTGATTGCACTGGTTTACTGGTGGTATATCAGGGGCCAAGTGCGTGAGCGAAGCGGCCTGGTCAAATTAGGCGGCCTTCTTTTAGGGGGGATTCTGGTCGCTGGGATTCTCTATGTCGTTGTCAGTGGGCAGTTCTGGTCGCGTATTCAAAGGACATTTGGTTTTGGCCCGTATTCTTATGGCACTGCCGCGAAGGAAACTCGAGTGTTTATGGTCAAAAGCGGTCTGATTATGATGAGCCAACACCCCCTCATAGGCGTTGGCCATAAACAGTATCGGTTTGCTATCAGCGAAATCGATCCCGAGTTGGTGGGTAGGGTCGCGCATAACACGTGGATTGAAGCGGGATGCGGTGCTGGCTTGCCGGGGCTGGCAATGTGGCTGGCGGCCTACGTGATTCTTACCAGGCGAGCCTGGAGGCTTAGAAAGAACCCAGCTTTGCCGCTGGTTGATCGGGGCATAGTATCGATGTGTCTGGTGTTTCTAGCCTTATGGTGGTTTCGCTCGCTCTTTTTTACCCATCTGGGTGAAAAAGTCCTTTTGCCGCTCGTGGCGGGGATGACAGGCTACCTGTTGGCCCTAAGTGAACAATATGGCACAACTCAATTTATTCCTTATTCTGAGGAGGTGGTTACAGACGAGTACTCCACCTGCGAAACATAACAGTCAAGGGCAAAAGTTCTCAAATCTGTATTGCTATGAGATAGGAAAAGATTGCAAATGCACATTGCGGTAGTAACATGTTTTTTAAAAGACCCCAAACACATCGAAGGTGGCGTTGCTGGTGTAGCAAAATATCTTGCAGATGAACTCGCGAAGAACAAAGATGTTGAGTTGTCTATAGTTGTCCCTAAAGCCAATGTAGGGGAAACAACTTGCATAGAATGGTCTGGTTACAAAGTTTACAGGGTTGGTATCAAGCGTATATGGTCATTTTTGCCTGGTATAATTTATGACATACTTATTGGCCGAAGGAAATTGAATACGGTTCTGCGGCAGATTAATCCGGATTTAGTACATTATCAGGGATTTTGCTTTTTGTCTTCCGATTGCCAGTTTCCTCATATTCTTACCATACACGGCATAGCTGAATATGATGCCCTATGGAGTGGCAAAGCAGTTTTGTTGCGATGGCTAAAATATCTACTTCTGAAGGTGACGGAAGATAGCGGACGGCGGACGGTTGGACACATTATCTTAATAAGTCCCTACGTGCAAGAAGTGTTAGGGAGCAAAATTAATAGGGCGAAGACATGGATTATAGAAAACCCTGTTCCGCATACGTACTTTGATGTAGCGTGGCAGCCTGAAGCAGGCAGAATATTTTGTTGCAGCAAAATAATACCACGTAAAAACATTTTGGGTATGCTAAAAGCGTTCAATTTGGTTGTAAAGCGGTATGGCTATGCTCAGCTTCGGATCGCTGGCTCAGCCGAGCCCAATTATCTGAGAAAATGCAAGAGACTAGTTAACGACAATACTTTGCAGGATAGAGTTCATTTCCTCGGCAGTCTGAGTATTAAGGCGGTGCAGGAGGAAATGTCCAAAAGCCACTGTGTGGCAATACCCTCGTTTCAGGAAACCGCACCGTTAACGATTGAAGAGGCAATGGCAGTGGGAGTTCCTGTTGTTGGAGCAAAAGTGGGTGGCATTCCATGGATGATCGAAGACGAGAAAACGGGATTTTTAGTTGACCCTCACGACACACAAAGCATCTATCAAGCTGTTTCGAAAATTCTGTCAGACGAAGTTTTGGCCCGATCTATGGGGCATCGTGCCAAGGAGGTAGCTAAGAAGAGATTTATGGCCTCGGTTGTTTCCGAAAGAACCTTACAGGTATACCATACTATTTTAAGGGAGAAAACTTGAGTTTTAATTTTTTAATTCTCTGTGTGGAGAACGTGGTATGTTAAGGCAATGCACTTTTATTATTCTTTTTCTACCTGTACTCTGTTCCGGTTTAGTTTCCGCCGAGATTAACCTTGCGCTGCATAAGAGTTATACATTTTCTGTACAGCCTAATTATAAGCTCTGTACGGATGATTTAGATAATATTCAACTTACAGACGGGTATGCTTCAGGTAATATAACCTGGATCAAGAAAACCACTGTCGGTTGGAGCAAGGCTTCAACGGGCATAGAGATTGTGATAGATCTTAAACAGGTGCTGCCTGTTGATCAAGTCAAGGTCTACAGTGTCGGCGGGGGCAGTTCTTATGTGGGATTCCCAGAGTTTATTGCTGTGCTTTTAAGCGAGGATGGCAAAAGATATGGATTTGCCGGCTTGGTAGGTAGCGAGCAGTTGCCTGTCGGCAGCCCAAAAAGAATTCCTCACACTTTTATAATCGACAACTTGAATACGGAGGCCAGATTTGTCAAAGTTGTTGTTCGCCCAAGGGGACTGCTTTTTTTCACCGATGAAATTGAGGTTATTCGCAGTGAGAAGCAACCAGCTCGACAAATTGCTCGGCGAAAAGGCTTGCTTGAATTCAGCAGTGGAGTAGAGCTGTTAGAGGCCATCGAAGATTATCTGCAAGCCAGGGCAAATGTACACGAAACAATCGAAGTCTTGCGAAATAATCGGAGCAGTTTTTCAGCTGATTTCTTTAAGGAAGTTTCGTCCAAGCTGGACATTCTGGCTGAAAAATCCAAACTGCCGACAGATAAAATATATTCGCAAAATGAACTGTCTTCGCTTGGTAACAGATTGGGAGCTATTCGGGCTCAAATTTACAAGGAAGTATATAAAAAACCATTTGTTTGTTTCGCTGCTAATCCAATGGAAATGCTGCTGGAAAAGAATATGTATCTTGCAGATACTACGAAGCAAAATCGAATTGATATTCAACTCTGGCAGCAGGAATATGAATCGGCAGCTTTAAATATCATCAATTGTTCGCAGGAACCGCTGGACGTGGTTGTTTCTGTCTCGCCGCTCATCAGACAGGATGGCATAAGCATTGAAAGCAATAAGACCTTTACTATCAGACGGGCTGTTTTCGTAAAGGCAATGGGGCTTGGGTCAATAGCAGATGCTCTCGTTTTGCAGAATGAAGAGGCTTTTCGATTACAGCCCGGCAGAGTAGCGCAAATATGGTTGACGGTTTTCAATCCTGCGCTCACTGCTGGTGATTATAAGAGCACGTTTGCTGTAGCTGCATCTTCCGGCCAGAAGAAATTGCCCACCGAGACCATTCCGCTTAATCTGAAAATTGAAAGAATAACCTTTCCCGAAGACGTTGCTCTCAATACCTGTAATTGGGCACATCCTCGCTGCGAATTCCTAAGCCTCAAAACGTGGAGTGAATTGGCGAAAGATCTTAAGGCGCACCACACAAATGTTAATGTAATATATCCCAATTATCTGCCATTTCCCAAAAGAGTAACGGAAACGGGCCTTATGGTAGGCGGGACCGATTATGAAGAGATGGATAAACTTATAGAAAGCACCAACTACGCAAGGACACACTTGTTCTATTGCGGGTTTGGGTATTCCTATCATACCTGTTTTGGAAAACAGATGTCGTCGGCTTCTTGGAAAAAAGCCTTTTCCACCTGGCTGATTCTATTAGTGGAGCATTTGAAGCAAATTGGCATAGGTTATGATAGATTTGCAATGTACCCCTTTGATGAAAGTCTGAGCGATGAATTCTACGAACTTGCCCGATTAATAAAGAGCATAGACCCAAGAATAAGGATTTATGCCAATCGTATTGGTAAAAAGCCCCAAGATTTTATGCGGTTCAAGAATTTAATTGATATCTGGTGTCCGCCAGAGATGCACTGCGTTCAATACCCTGCTTCTCTAAAAAAGCTAAAGAACTCCGGCAAGCCGGTCTGGACATACTCAGGCAGCAGAAAGAAAAGACATCCGTATGAGCATTACCGGCTTATGCCATGGCAGGCGTTTAAAATGGGTCTTACAGGTGTTGGCTTTTGGACTTACACATATACTGATAAAAACCCTCCGCGGAATTCGTGGAATGATACCCTGAAAGTAGGTGGTTATTATGGGGTTGTTTACAGCTCTTATGGAAGCCCAGTGGACACGCACGGTGAAAAGATTGTCCCTTCTCGCCGGTGGGAAGCGTGGCGTGAAGGCATCGAAGACTATGAATACCTTTATAAGTTGCAGCAGGTAATTAATCGCGTTCGGAATTTGAATCCTACGAAGGCAGATGAAGCTCAACGAATACTGGATGACCGAGTGAAGTATGTATTGGAAAAAAAAGACGGGTGTGATACGGTATATCGTGTACGGCAGGAGCTCACCGAAATCATGTTAAAACTGCTGTCATTAGAATCAGAAGAATTGGGCAATTAGCTCGCGTAAGTTTGATAAAGGCCGATGAAAGAGAGATCAAATTGACCTTAACTAAAGCTACGACAGGGATATTAATATTTTGCGGCTTTTATCAGCCCCCCTTTGATGAAGGGCTGAAACTATTCGTCCATAACCTGCGACAACAGATGGAACGGTTGACGTCGGTGCTGATGGTAACCACAATGCCAGGAGCATCCAAGGATACTATAGTTATCCGAAAGCAGCCCTGGTATTTTTTGCGCGACATGCGACGACTATGCAAAAATTTTCAGCCGGAGGCGATACTCTATGTACCCGATGCCAGTCTAAACGAGTTGAGTTTAGCACGTTGTGGCCTGTTCCGGCTCGCCGCTGGGTCAATACCTATTGGTATGATTACACTTCAGCCGAACTCATTTAACATGCTCGTCCGTATGATGCTCTGTCTTTGGAAGCCTGATATACTTTTCGCGCAAGTCGTACCTTCTAATCAGGCACCATATAAGCGATATGGGATTCGCTACCAGCCCCTGCCACCAGCAGTTGATATTGAGCGTTTCCAGATAGTGAAAGGGAACCTTGAAAAGCAGCGCTTGTTACGAAAGTACAGTTTGCCACAGCACAGCAAGATTTGTCTCCACGTGGGGCATATCCGTCAAAGCCGCAATATAGACTGGTTATTACAGCTAAATCTTCCTGCTGAGGCACATCTTGTCATGGTCAGCAGTACCAGTAGATTCACTGAAAAAGATTTGAAACGTGCTCTCCAAGAGCGTGGCGTTACGGTACTCAACAGTTATCTGCCTGCCATCGAGGAAGTATACCAGCTGGCAGATGTGTATTTGTTTCCGGTTCAGGCTCCTAACGCTGCCATCGAAATGCCCCTTTCAATTCTTGAAGCAATGGCCTGTAATCTGCCCGTGGTAACGACTTCTTTTGGAGGGCTAACAAAATACTTTACGAATGTGCCTGGGCTTTACTTCGCAGATACACCCGAAACATTTCAGAAGGCGGTGAGGGAAGCGCTTAAAGCTCCCATCTGTAAAACTCGTGCTGCTGTTCAACTTTTTAGTTGGCAAAATATAGCAAAAATACTTTATAAAGAGCTGAGGAAGTAGTAAATGAAATTGACTAACGCAGAAAAGCTTGTAAGTTTTCTTCTAGCACCGCAAATTGTTCCACGCCCACCCTTGTCATCACTTCCATCATCGGAGAGTTTGTTGACATTGATAGAAGAGCATAACTTGCCACTGGATGAAGTTATCACTGTTAATGGACTTACTAAGGACCCTCTGGTTAACTCAGAATGTATGAAACAAGTCTTGGAGTTGGATCGAAAACGCCATCAACGCATCCGAGATGAATTTGTGGCTTTACGAGAGCGCCTTGATGAGGTCCAAATTCCGCACGTGCTCATAAAGGCAGTTCATGGTGTTCCGTATCGGTCAAGTAACATCGATATCCTTATCCCAGAATGTGACTTTGGCCGTGTTGATAAGATTCTCGTTGAGTTGGGATATCTGTACAACCCTTTTCGGCCGGAACGTCACAAGCGTCTATACGACCGCATCTCCGGAAGCAGGCTTTCGGGGTTATTTCATGTCCATGAATATGTATCCTGGTATTCACCTTTCATTGAGCCAAAATCGATTTTCAGCACCGCAGTGGATGGCAAAGAAGCGGGTGTGCGGATGCCTCGGACAGAAGTGGCTCTGGCTATTATTGGCTGTCACAGCATCTATGAAGACGCCTGCGTGAAGTTTATTGATTTGCATAAAGTCTTATGCTTACTGAAGCACGGTCCAGTGGACTGGATTTGGCTTTGGAAGTTCGCAAGGAATAGAGGCTTTGCTTCAGGGCTAGCTTTGTTTTTCCTTATTGTAGATGGGCAGTATCGTACATATATGGGCCAGCCGCTTTTCAATGACGCATTACTTCGCCAGATGAAATCGCATTTGAGCTGGCTTGACGGAACGAAACAGCATTATCAGCGGTCGATTGCTGGACAAAACCTATTAAGCCCATATAAAATTTCTAAATATTTTGTTCGACGTTGTCTATTCGTTCAGGTCAAGCGCTGCCCCCTCGTGAACACTTCGACTAAAATAGCCATAAGTATGCATATTCTCCGAGAAGGAATCAAACAGGTAACTCGAGTATTTCCTCAACCACCAATGCTCATGGCTGTCTGTGGACCGGATGGATGTGGCAAAACAACACAGGTTGAGCGAGTCGCAAATGCGCTGAAGGTCTTTGAAATCAAGTCTGTTTGCTCTTGGGTGCGAATTGGAGATTCGCCATTACTGAACTGCCTCAAAGCACCGTTTCGTCAGCGCGTGCGGGCTGAAGTTGATATAGGAAAGGTTTCTGAGCAAGGTGTCTTTAAGAGTAGAATTGTCCGTGCCATTTGGCTTATAGTTGCGGTGGTAGATTACATTATCAGACAATACGTAACAATCTGCATGTGGTATTTGCGACAGCGTGTAGTCATTGCTGACCGTTATCATGTTGATGCGCTTGTTGATTTGGCAATGCGCTGTGGACCAAATGTGCTAAAAAAACGTTGGATTGTGATGGCAATGCGCCTTCTTCCAAGAGCACAGCCAGCATTTGTCATCGAGGTTCCGGAGGAAATGCTTTACAGCCGCCGCAAAGAGGACTACATTGAACGTATCTCCAACCGACAAAGCATCTATTACTGTAAGGCAGCCAAGCTAATGAAAGCAAAAACCGTATCAGGAAAGGAACCGATTGAAACCATCTCTGAACTGATGGCGCGAGAGTTCCTTCGTAGATACTTCAGAAAACTTAAAACTTGCAGGAGGGTGGCAAAATTAAGAGCATAGAAGGAATAAATTCTCATAATAAATTTAAGCTTTTTTCTAAAGAGCGATTGAACACAGGCAATGTTGTTTGTAATTCTGAAAACATTGAAGAATGATGCATGAACCTGTTGATGAAGGTTTGGGGATACGCTTTAGAAACTGTCGATAAGCCGAAAACAAGTTAGAGCTTTCACCAAGAGGCTGGAGAGCTTGTTGGAAAATGGGGGTTTTATTCCGTTGGACGTCCATTGGTAACGATGTAAGCAAATCCTCAGATGGCTCTTTAACATTCTTCGGGTTTAAGCCGGTGGTGCGCTTCAATAAAGATAGCGGTACCCGATAGGTGATAGGAACCGCGAAGGAAGCATCGTTAGCATGTTATGAACGTTAACCGAAGGAGAGATTAAGTTGACCTTCACTAAAGCTATCGCTCTGGCAGCATATTATCTTCTTGCAAGGTACTTGCCTGTCTCTACTCACAAATTCGGCAGGTGGGCTCAACTGGTCAGGAGATTTATATGTCGAAGAATATTCAAATATGCCGGCAAGAAGATCAATATCGAAAAAGGTGCATACTTCGGCGACGGTTCGGAAATCGAAATCGGAGATTACTCCGCCATCGGCGTTAATTGCCAAACTTGCGGGCCGATAAAAATCGGCAACGATGTAATGATGGGGCCCGACGTAATTATCCTGACCCTACATCATAAGTTTGACAGGTTAGATATTCCAATGTGGCAGCAGGGTCATTATCCATCTGAGCCGGTTGTGATTGGCGATGACGTCTGGATTGGAACCCGCGCAATTTTTTTGCCCGGTGTTAAGATCGGCAAGGGCGCTATCATTGGCGCTGGAGCGGTTATCACCAAAGATGTTCCAGAATATGCCATAGTTGGCGGCAACCCTGCGAAAGTGATTAAGTTCAGAAAAGAGCAATCAGATGCAGAGAAAGCATCGCGCTAAAGTTTCAATAAATTAAAGCAGTATAGCAGAGATATGAAGATCGCAATTCTGATAGCCAGGCTGACTCCTTACGGTGCGGAAAGAGCTGCCATTCGCCTGGGAGAGGGATTCAAAAAAAGAGGGATAGACGTTACCATCATAGTGACAGATACACCTCCGCCTGTGGAAGTTAAAAATGTACCGGTCATATCGTTGCTGCGTGGTGGTGATCTAAACCTCTTTCAAAAATTTCTTTACGCTCCTGTCCAGTACATGCGTTTGTACCGTCTCATGAAGAAAGAAAGGATAGATGTCCTTATCAGCTTTATGGAGCGGGCGAATATCTTTAATCTTACATTACTGGGAAATCACCGAAGAGTATTGACTGTACATACTTTTCTGAAGAGAAGCTTCAAAGAAAGCGGCATCGTAAGACGAATATCGACCAAGATAATATATACTCTATTCCTGCACCGAGCGGACCAGATACTTTGTGTATCCAGAGCTTCGATGGATGATTTCCTTAACACGTTCACCATTAAATCTGATAAGTTGGAGGTTATGTATAATCCGTGCGACATAGAGCATGTGCTCTCTTTAGCCCAGGAGCCAATAGAAGCTCAGTATAGCAAATTATTCGAGGGAAATGTGGTTATCCACGTAGGGCGATTTACTAAAGACAAAGGGCAGTGGTACTTAATCAGGGCCTTTAAGAAAATACTAAACACTATCCCTGATGTTAGATTGGTATTCTTAGGTGACGGCGAACTGCAAGGCTACGCGGAATCCCTGGCAAAGGACTTAGGCATAATAGATAAGGTTTATTTCTTGGGGTTTCAACAAAACCCATTTAAATTCATATCACGAGCGACAGTTTTTGCGTTCCCTTCTCTATGGGAAGGATTTCCCGTTGCCTTGGTGGAGGCCCTGATTTGCAAGGCCGCAGTTGTAGCGGCTGATTGCAAATCCGGCCCGAGGGAGCTGCTGGCTCCAGATACCGACTTTTCACGGGTCACGCAAGGAATTGAACAAAGTGAGTATGGTGTTTTGATACCCCCATTCGATGGGGAATTCAAGAATGCCGACAGTCCCTTGACGAAAGAGGAATCAATGTTGGCAGAAGCTCTGCTGATACTATTACAAGATAGCTCACTGCGACAGCGCTATAAGCAGGTCGGTTGCCAGAGAACAGATGAGTTCAGAACTGACCGAATCGTCGAAAAATGGATGGATGTGTTAAAGAAGCTTTAAATTATAGCATATATTATGACACGCCCTTCGAGCATCCGGCGCCAAAATGAAGTTTGATGCACGCTATTAGTGTCAACAAGTCCAAGTTTGTGACAACCTAATGGTAAAACAGACCAAATAAAAAGCAATGCATATTCTCTATATCCATCAATACTTTGCAACCCCAAACGGCACGGTCGTCACACGGGCGCACGAGTTTTCCCTGCTGTGGATAGCAAAGGGACACAAGGTTACGGTGCTGACCACGACTGCCGAGCTTACGTCCGAGGATTTGAGAAATGCGACAGGTAGGTTCCTCAAAAAATTAAATATCAAAGGGATTAGTGTGCTCGCATTTAACATACCCTACAGGCAGAAGATGAGCAAGTCCAGCCGTTACTTGTCCTGGATTGCTTTTTTGTTTGTGTCGGTGATAATGGCTCTACTTATGAAGAACATCGACGTTATTTACGCAAGGAGCACCCCCTTGACCATCGGCATTCCTGCGATAGCAGCAAAGTGGTTCAGAAAGACACCTTTTGTGTTCGAAGTTACCGACCAATGGCCGGAGGTACCTATTGAGCTGGGAGTCATAAAGAACAAGATTCTCATCAAATTGCTCCTGTGGCTGGAAAAAACTATTTATCAGCACAGTGATTCAATCGTCGCATGTTCGCCCGGCATGGCTGACAGCATAAGGGAAGCTATGATTAGAGAGAAACTGCAGGAGAAGCCGATAACTGTTATTTCTAACTTTTCCGAGACCCAGTTCTATCGACCAGATATTGATGGCTCTGGAGTGAGGAAAGAGAAAGGATGGGCCGACAGGCTGGTTTTCATACATGCAGGCACAATGGGTAAGGTTAATGGCCTGGATTTTGTTACCGATGCTGCTGAAAGACTCAAAGAACACAGCGATATTATTTTTGTGCTGATAGGTGAGGGTAATCAAAAGCCAGTGCTCGAAAGGAGGGTAAAAGAGCTCGGTTTGAGAAACGTGCAGATTTTGCCAGCTGTACCTAAACACCAACTGCCTGAGGTTCTCGCTGCTGCCGATGTTGGGCTGGTGATAATCGGCAATTGTCCAATCTTACAGCACAATTCAGCCAACAAGTTTTTTGATTCATTAAGTGCCGGAAAACCTGTGCTCTTGAACTATAGCGGCTGGCAAAGGGAGATTCTGGAGCAGAATAATGCTGGTTTTGGCTGCAAGCAGTATGATGTGGATGAGTTTGTTGAACGTGTTTTGTATATCAGGTCACATAGAGGACAGTTGGCGCAAATGGGACAAAACGCCAGACAAGTTGCTGTGGAAAGATTTGATAGAGATAAGTTGGCGATGCAGGTACTATCAGTGTTGGAAGCGGTGTCAAATTGATTGTTCTTTGTTGAGGATTTTGACTTATGGTTGACGAAACTCTGCCTTTCGTAAGTATTATTATGCCCATCCGCAATGAAGCTGGTTTCGTCGAAAACGCCATCAAGAGCGTCTTAAACAATGACTACCCCCATGACAAAATTGAGTTACTTGTCGTAGATGGCATGAGTACCGATGGCACCCGTGAGATTATCCAAAAAATGGCAGCCCAGGACAGTCATATAAAGTTGCTGGATAATCCTGCAAAGATACAGGCTACAGCGATGAATATTGGTATAAAGGATTGTCGTGGAGAGGTTTTCATCCGAATTGACGGCCACACCGAGATACCTCCCGATTTCATCAAAAAATCAGTAAGATGTTTGGCTGAGCACCCTGAGGCCTGGGTTGTTGGTGGTTATATCAAAACCGTTGGCCTCAATTACATCGGCTGGGCCACTGCCGCCGCTATGAGTTCTCCTATCGGGGTGGGCAATGCCCGATTCCGACTGGGTCACTTCGAAGGTTACGTCGATACCCTCGCCTTCGGAACGCACCACAAGTGGATTGTGGATAAGATAGGATATTTCGATGAAGAACTGCTATTTAACGAAGATGATGAATTTAATATGAGAATTATACTCGCCGGTGGCAAAATATGGATATCTAAATCTGTATGGAGTACGTATTATGCCAGAAGCTCACTGAAAAAACTTTGGCGGCAATACTTCCGATATGGCTTTGGGCGAATAAGAACCTTACAAAAGCATAAAAGGCCGACCACTATCAGACAAGTAGTGCCTTTATTATTTGTGCTGTCGCTATTGCTTCTGGGAGTGGCTGGTTTGTTATGGAGGCCATTTTGGATTTTACTGGGGATTGAAGGGGGCCTATATGTGCTGGGACTGCTCGCAGGTGCTATCGATGTGGGATTGAAAACCGGCTGGCAGTACGCACTGCCAGCGCCGCTGGTCTTCGCCATATTGCATTTTGCCTATGGGTTCGGTAGCGTGTGGGGAATCATAAGATTCGTTTTACTCAGGGGCAAGTTTACGGCTAAATCGAGGTGATGCCAAGCTGTCAAGGTAAGCATAACTATCTGTTGAATTAGATTTGATTCAGCAGATTCACTGGACAATAAGGACTTAATGATGCCCGAGAGCGAAAGCGAAAGAGTCAAGCAGGTGTATCAGGCGCGTCAGGATAAGGGTTGGGAAAAGCGGTATTCGTTGTATCAGGGGGGGGCGCTTCATATGATTCAAGAGCGTGAGCGGGTTTTGCTGTCGATGCTGAAGGACACGGTGGGTCCTTTAAGGGATAAGCGGATACTGGATATAGGTTGCGGCAATGGCGGTACGCTGATACCATTTTTGTTTTATGGCGCAAAGGTTGAGAATTGCTTTGGATTGGATATTCTCGAGGATCGAATTGAAGCAGCGAACAAGCGATTACTGGGTATGACGTTTGCCTGTTGCTCGGCGGAAGATATACCTTTTGAGAAAGGGACGTTTGACCTGGTTACGATGTTTACGTGTCTGAGCAGCGTGCTTGACAATGATGTTAGGCGGAGAATTTGCGAAGAAGCCTTTGCTATGCTCTGTCCGGGCGGATGGGCTTTAATCTATGATTTTAGGGTTAATAACCCCTTCAATACAAATGTTAAGGCCGTAACTTTCAAGGAGCTAAAACAGTATTTCCAATGCTGCAAATACCATACAAAAACGCTGACGCTGCTGCCTCAACTGGGACGAGTGCTGGGTGCATATTCGATGTCTGTGTGTTGCCTATTGGCCAAGATTCCTTTTTTACGCACACATCGTATGACTATGTTTCAAAAGCCGTATAGATAAATATCACAAATTAGGAAATAGTATGACCACAAGTAGCTTGATTGTAGAGTACGAGCAAACGTTTGCAGAGTTGTTTGATGGCTGTAAGGCTTTTTCTTTCTGGAAAGGGCGGGTTGCGCTTTACGCGATATTGAAAGCGATGGACATTGGCCCGGGTGATGAAGTCATACTTCCAGGATACACCTGCGTGGTGGATGTTAACCCGATCATATATCTGGGTGCGAAGCCAATTTATGTTGATATTGAGCCAGTGACATTCAATATGAATGTTGAGTTGCTGGAGGGAAAAATCACACCAAGGACCAAAGTTATCATAGCTCAGCATACATACGGCTATCCCTGTGATATGGATGCGATTATGAATATCGCTGACAAAAATGGTATTGCTGTCATTGAAGATTGCTGTCCTGCTTTTGGTTCAAAATATAAGAGTAAAACAGTAGGTACGTTCGGCAAAGCTGCGTATTTTTCATTTCAATGGAATAAACCTTATACAACAGGATTGGGTGGAATGGTTCTGGCAAACGATTCAGAGCTTGCGGAAAAAATTGAATCTTTATGTGAAAAGGAGCTTTGTAAACCTTCGAAAAAAGAATTTCTCATGCTTGCTGCACAACTCGCAGTTTATAGAGCATTTATTTATCCAAGAACTACCGCATTTGCAGAAGCACTTTTCCGATATCTTACAAAAAAAGGAGTTGTTGTCGGTTCCTCGAAGTTTGACGAATGTGCAGGGGGACCAGTTGCTCCCAACTTTTTCAAGGCTATGAGCACAGCGCAGGCAAGGTCAGGGTTGCGACAGCTTAAGAAAGTTGAATGGAACATTGCACACCGTAAGAAAATGGCTCAACTTTACGACCAGCTTCTTGAAGAAAAGGGCTGGCCCACTCGGCAATATAACGCATCAATAATGGACCCGGTTATGGTACGCTATCCGGTGAGAATTACTGAGAAAGAACAGGCCCTTGCAAAGGCCGGGAAGGCAGGCATCGAGCTTGGAAACTGGTTTAATTCTCCCTTGCATCAAATTGAAACTTCCTTGCGAGCTTATGACTATGAGATTGGTATGTGTCCTGAGGCCGAAAAGGCCAGTGATGAAGTTGTAAACTTACCCTTGCATCCCCGTGCTAATGAAAAAACCGCAAAAAGAACGGTTGAGTTTATAACCCGCTTCACTAAAGTAATATGAAAAGATTGCTTGATATAGTTTTGTCTCTGCTGGTGGTAGTAATTCTGCTACCGGTTTTTGTCGTTATTATCATTGCGATAAAAGCCAGCAGCAAGGGGCTGGTGATTTTCAGACAGGAGAGGGCGGGTAAAGGTGGTAAGCCATTTGTCTTTTATAAGTTCCGCACAATGAAGCTTAATGTAGACCCATTCGGGCCAAGCCCAAAGTCTGGTGATGACTCCAGACTGACGAAAATAGGAAAGTTGCTGCGTGAGTATTCGCTCGACGAACTTCCGCAATTGTTTAATGTATTAAAAGGTGATATGAGCATTGTTGGACCTCGGCCGCTGTATGTTTCACAAATGGCGGAGTGGAACGAAAGGCAAAAAAAGCG